>JBDTXD010000008.1:0-15826 GCA_040006375.1 Actinomycetota bacterium | reverse complement strand
CGCCGCACGCGGCCCCTCCTTCCCGGAGAGTTCTCTCGGCAATCCGATGACCACCACGGTGATGTCGTTGTCCGTGACGATCGCGGCGACCGCCTTCAGCTCTCCGGGGGGCCTGCCCACGTGCACGGTTCCGAAGGGAACCGCGGTGCGTCGGGCCGGGTCGCTGATGGCAACCCCGATCCGCGCGTCGCCGGGATCGAGCCCGAGCGCCCGTCCCGGCTCAGACACCGCCGCGGCGGAGCGTGATCAGCCGCGCCGGGATACCGGCGAGCGCAGCGGGAACTTGCTCGGGTAGCTTCCCACCGGCATTCGCCAAGATGTCCTTGCCGCCGGCGCCACCCCCGACCTGAGCCGCCGCATCCGCCAGCATCTCCGTCGCGGTTACACCGAGTTCCAGGGCCCCCGCGGTGCAGGCAGCCACGAGCTGAGCCTTGCCGCCCTCTCCGTTCCCCAGGACGATGGCCGCCGGCTGGGCGGCGAGCTTGTCCCGAAGGCGCTGGGCCAGGTCGCGGAGACCGCTCATATCCTCCCCGGGCACATCGGCAACGATCAGGGACACACCTTCGATCTGTTCGCCGCTTTCAGCAAGGGACGCGAGGACCGTGTCGCGATCGCCGGCTCGGAGCTTGCCCAGTTCGTTCTTGAGGCGCTTGTTCTCCTCGATCAGGCGACGGGCATGATCGAGCGCGGCGCGGGGATCGTTCGATCCGAGCGCGTGCACGAGACCGTCGAGCAGCGCGCGCTCGGCGTTGATCTCGCGGAGCGCGTCCGGCCCGACGAGCGCTTCGACCCGACGCATACCGGCCCCGATCGACCCCTCGTGCAGGATCTTGACGACGGCTACGTTGCCGGTCCGTTGGACGTGGGTGCCCCCGCACAGCTCCCGCGAGTAGTCCCCCACCTCCACGACGCGCACCACATCGCCGTACTTCTCGCCGAACAACGCCGTGGCCCCGAGTGACTTGGCCTCGGCCATCGATGTTTCGAAGATGTTGATCTCATCGTCACGAGCCAGGCGCCGGTTCGCTTCGAGTTCGACCTCGTTCAGGACGTCCTGCGGGACGGCGGTCGGGTGCGGGAAATCGAAGCGCAGACGCCCGGGTGCAACGAGCGATCCGGCCTGGCGGGCGTGCTCACCCAAGAGATGCTTCATGGTCCAGTGGACGATATGGGTGCAGGTGTGTGAGCGCGCGGTGGCCGACCGGCGCTCGGCGTCGACCTCTGCGTGCGCCTCGTCGTCGGCACGGATCTCGCCGGACTCAACCACGCCGACGTGCATGATGGAGTGGTCACCGACCTTCTGGGTATCGGTGACCCGGATCACGCCGCTCGCGGTTCGGATACGGCCGTTGTCTCCGACCTGGCCGCCTCCTTCCGGATAGAACGGCGTAACGTCCAGGAACACCCTGACCTCTTCGCCCTCTTCGGCGATGGGCAGTTCACGGAACTCCGGATCGAGCAGGGCACCGATCGTGCCCTCGGTCTCGAGCCGGCTGTAGCCCAGGAACTCCGAAGGCGGAGCCGATCCGGCGTCCAGCCCGATCGGCACCTTCTTGGCCGATCCCCTCGATCGCCGCTTCTGCTGCACGAGCAGCTCCTCGAAGCGGGCGACATCGACCGTCGCTCCGGCCTCGGCAAGGAGCTCCTCGGTGAGCTGCAGCGGGAACCCGAAGGTATCCGACAGCTCGAAGGCGACGTCGCCGGGCAGCCTCCCGCCCTTGCCGAGTCCCGTAGCCGAGGTTTCCAGGATCCGCATCCCCTGGCGAAGGGTCGCCCCGAATCGTTCCTCCTCCGAGCCGACCACCTGGAGCACGAACGCGCGGTTCTCGCGGAGTTCCGGGTAGGCGTGACCCATCAGTTCGACCGTTCGCTCGACCAGGGGCTCCATGACGGGCTTCTCGATGCCCAGGCGCCGGGCGTGACTCACCACGCGCCTGAGCATGCGACGAAGGATGTATCCACGGCCCTCGTTGGAAGGCTGCACGCCATCGGCGATGAGGAACGAGACCGAGCGCCCGTGCTCGGCGATGACTTTCAAGGAGACATCGGTGCGCCCGTCGCCTCCGTACCGAACGCCGGTCAGCGATTCAGCGATCTCGATGAGCGGGACGAACAGATCCGTCTCGAAGACGTTCGGCTTGTCCTGGAGCACGGTGGCGAGCCGCTCCAGGCTGGAGCCGGTGTCGATGTTCTTCTCCGGAAGCTCCCCGACGATCTCGAGGTCTGCGTCGACCTGGTCCTGCATGAACACGAGGTTCCAGATCTCCATGAACCGATCCTCGTCGACGTCCGGACCGCCATCCGGGCCGTACCGGGCGCCGCGGTCGACGAAGATCTCCGAGCATGGCCCGCACGGTCCCGCCGAGTGCGTGTGCCAGTAGTTCGCGAGCTCGCCATCCGGGGCGAGCCGCCCGCGCCGGACGATCCGCTCCAACGGGACCCCGGTCTGGAGCCACAGGTCGGTCGCCTCCGCGTCCTCGGTGTAGACCGTCACCCACAGACGATCGTGCTCGATACCCAAGGTCTCGGTGATCAAGCGATGCGCCCACGGGATGGCATCGGCCTTGAAGTAGTCGCCGAAGGAGAAGTTCCCGAGCATCTCGAAGAGGGTAAGGTGACGCGCCGTGTTACCCACATTCTCGATGTCGTTTGCCCGGAAACACTTCTGGGAGCTCGTCGCCCGTGGGTATGGTGCCGGTGCCTGTCCCAGGAAGTACGGGATGAACTGGTTCATGCCGGCATTGGCCAGCAAGAGGCCGGTCTCCGGGGGCGGGATCAGCGACGAACTGCTCACGCGCTTGTGCCCGCGTTCTTCGAAGAACGTTAGGAAGGTCTCGCGGATCTGATCGCCGTTCACGCGCGTGAGTCTATCGCCGCGTCAGGTGCCCTCAGGACATGCGATCGCCTGGTGACGAGCCCCTGACGGCCGGAACGGCGGGTTCGTCAAGCTGCGCGCGCAGTTCGCGCTCGCGGGCATCCATCGCCTGCTTGCCCTCTTGCAGAGATTCCGACACCAGGCGTGAGAGGTCCAGCAGACCGTTCTTTGCCTCCCGCGCGATGGTCTGGGGCGCCACACGGCGGGCCTGTTTCTTGGTCCACTTCGATGCGATGACGGCGCCGGTGGCCCCGGCTCCGAGGCCGAGCGCGACCCAGAAGCCCCGCCGCACGCTACTTCTTGCCCTTGCCGGTCGCTCGCGACATCGCGCCCTTGAGGCCGGCGCCCAACGAGATCACCTTGACGAGTGGACTCGCGGCGGCCTGTTCGACCAAACCGGAGAGCTTCTCGACGCGTTCGACGACGCCGCCGGCCGACTTCAGCATGCCATCCACGCGATCGAGCTCCCGGTTCGTCTTCTCGACGGACGTGCGGACCTCCCGCAGGAGCGGCACGGTCTCTTTCCGCATCTCGTCGATGGTGATCTTCGTGCTCTCCAGCACCCGGGAAGTGTTGAACAGCACGTAGCACAGGAACGCGACCAGCAGACCCCAGAAGGCGGCCAGGACGATCAGAGCGGTATCACCGGCAGTCAATGCGAGCATCGTTCCCTCCTGGTCGTGAGCGTCGGTAGCCTACCCGACGCGGGAGCCTACCCGGGAGACCCCGCGCCCAGGTCCTCATCCGGCCCCGCCTCGCCCTCTTCCCCTTCGCCGGAGGGCTCGAAATACCGGGCGCCCTGGAACCGAACCGGCCGGTACACCTGATCGACGACGTGGCCTGGGTAGTCGTGAGGGTAGCGGTATCCCTGCCCGTGGCCGAGTTTCTTCGCGCCAGCGTAGCTCGTATCCCGCAGGTGTTCGGGGACGGGATCGGCGCTCACCGCGTCCTGAGTCGCCTTGGAGAGCGCCGCGACGACACTGTTGGATTTCGGCGCTCGGGCAAGGTAGATCGCCGCTTCGGCGAGGTTCAGCCGTGCCTCCGGGAGACCGACATGTTCCACCGCCTGCGCCGCCGCAACGGCGATCAGGAGCGCGCGGGGGTCGGCGAGCCCGATGTCTTCGCTCGCGTGCACGATCATCCGCCTGGCGATGAACCGGGCGTCCTCCCCGGCTTCGAGCATCCGTGCCAGCCAGAACAACGTGGCATCCGGATCCGAACCGCGGATCGACTTGATGAACGCGCTGATCACGTCGTAGTGCGCATCGCCCTGGCGATCGTAGACGACGGCCTTGCGCTGCACGGCATCGGCGGCGAGGTCCCGGGTGATCGTGGAGACCCCCGCACTCTCAGCCGCCAGGGCTGCGGCCTCCAGGCCGGTGAGGGCCATCCGGGCGTCTCCTCCGGCGATCTCCGCCAGGTGCTCGAGCGCTTCGTCGTCGATCGCGAGCTGCAGCGACCCCAGCCCCCGGTCAGGGTCCTCGAGCGCTCTGAGGAGGAGGTCGATGATGTCGGCGGCAGAGAGCGGCTCGAGCCGGAGCAGCAGACAACGCGATAGCAACGGGCCGTTGAGCGAGAAATATGGGTTCTCCGTGGTCGCTCCGATGAGCGTTACCGTCCCGGCTTCGACCGCGGGCAGCAGGACATCCTGCTGTGCTTTCGACCAGCGGTGTACCTCATCGACGAACAGGACCGTCCGGAACATCCCGCCGCTCGCGCCCTCCATGATCTTCCGCGCGTCCGCGACGCCGGAGTTAACCGCCGACAGCTGCATCAGCTGTGCGGAGACGGCGCCCGCCAGGAGCCGGGCCAGGGTCGTCTTCCCCGTTCCCGCCGGCCCCCAGAGGATGATCGAAGGAAGGTGACCCTTCTGGATGAGCTTGGAGAGGACCTTCCCCTCCCCCACCAGGTGTCCCTGACCTGCATACTCCTCGAAGGTGCGGGGGCGCATCCGGGCTCCGAGCGGCTCTTGCGGCATCGCTACCTCAGCACGAGGATGCGAACGGGTTCGATGCGAACGATCACCCGGACGTCCCCGGGGAGGTGCGGAGCGTCGGTGCCCTCGTACGCCTGCCAGAGCTCGTCATCGTGCGCGTCGGCGTTCTCATGGGTCTCCCCCACCACGACGCCGCGGATGGCCACTGCCAGGTGCGGGTCCGCGCCCGGGTCCACCGAGAGCGCGACACGAGGGTCGCGGCGCAGATTGGCGAGCTTCGCGGTGCCTTCGGACGTATTGATCCAGATCTCCTGGCCGTGGGTGCTCATCCATAGCGGCGCGACGTGGGGCGAGCCGTCCTTCCGGATGGTCGCCAGGTGCCCGACGTTCGGGGCTCCGCACAGACGAACCACCACGTCCCAGTCGTTCATGGGTACCGGATGATGCGCTCGGGCCGGATCCGATAGAGCACCCGGGTCTCACCCGGACGGAACGTCCACGGTTCGTCGTGATACTTGCGGCTCATGAAGTCCACATTGGTGTCCGCCTCCGGTCCGGTCTCGCGCGAGGCCACATCGCCGCGAACCGCGATGAAACGATATGCGTCCGCCTGATCGTGCACGCTCACGCTCACGCGAGGATCGCGCTGGACCGCGCGGTCCTTCACGCGCCCGGCCGCGGTGTTCACCAGGATGTGTGTGTCGTCGGCGTGGACCCAGACGACCGTGACGTGCGGATAGCCGTCCGCGCCGTTGACGGCGAAGTGCGCCCAGTTCAACCCCTGGAAGAACTCTAGGTCCTCGGTGGTCAAGGGCTGGACCATCACGCACCCTTCGGCGGCTCGGTGAGACGGATGCCCAGGTCCCGCAGCTGCCGATCGGAGACGGGTGCCGGGGCGCCGGTCAGCGGGTCGGCGCCCGACTGCGTCTTCGGGAACGCGATGATCTCCGTGATCGCATCCTGATCGGCGAGGAGCATGACCACGCGATCCCACCCGAACGCGACGCCTCCGTGCGGCGGGGCCCCGTAGCGGAGCGCGTCGATGAGGTGCCCGAACTTCTCATCGATCTCCTCCGGTGCGAGCCCCAGGATCTCGCAGACCCTCCGCTGCACCCGGGCCTGATGGATCCTGATGCTGCCGCCACCGAGTTCGAAGCCGTTGAGCACCAGGTCGTATCCGCGCGCGATGGCGGTTGCCGGATCGAGGTCCTCGGGGTCCTTCGGGGCGGTGAAGAGATGGTGCACGCTCACCCACCTCGACTCTTCCTCGCTCCACTCGAAGAGCGGCGGATCGATCTGCCAGCAGAAGGCCCACGTATCCGCGGGGATGAGGTCCAGCCGGACGGCCAGGGTGCGGCGGAGCCCATCAAGGGCCACCGCCACGCGGTCGGCCTTGTCCGCCACGATCAGGATCAGATCGCCGACGTTCGCCTTGGTGCGTTCGATGATGCCGGCGAGTTCCTCGGGGCTCAGGAACTTCGCCACTGGGGAGCGGAGTTCTGCGTCCTCGACCACCATCCACACCAGCCCGGCCGCCCCACGGCCCTTCGTGTCCTGCACCAGGGCATCCAGCTCCTTGCGCGAGAGCTGACCTCCGCCGGGCGCACACAACGCCTTGATCCGTCCGCCGTCTGCTAGCACCTGCGAGAAGGCGTTGAACCCGGTGCGGGCGAAGACCTCGGCCAGGTCGGTCAGCTCCATCCCGTAGCGCAGGTCCGGCTTGTCCGAACCGAACCGTTCGATCATGTCCGCGAATGTCATTCGCAGGAAAGGGGCCGCGACATCCGCGCCGCGGAGCTCCTTCAGCAGCCGGACCATCAGCGGCTCGATCAACCCGATGATGTCCTCTTCGTCGATGAACGACATCTCGATGTCCAGTTGGGTGAACTCGAACTGGCGATCGGCGCGCGTGTCCTCGTCGCGGAAGCATCTGACGATCTGGTAATACCGGTCTTGGCCGGCGACCATGAGCAACTGCTTCAACTGCTGCGGCGACTGGGGCAGCGCGTAGAACGAACCCTGCGACAGACGCGAGGGCACCAGGAAGTCGCGGGCGCCCTCTGGCGTGGAGCGGGTGAGGATCGGGGTCTCGACATCCACGAATCCGCGTTCGTCCAGGTATGAGCGGGTGATGCGGCTCACCTCGTGTCGCAAGCGCATCCGCTTCGTCATCTCAGGTCGCCGCAGGTCCAGGTACCGATACTTCAGGCGGAGCATCTCGTTCGCCTCGGTGAAGTCCTCGATCTGGAACGGGGGCGTCTCCGCGTGCGCCAGGACCTCGAGACCCTCGGCCACGACCTCGATCTCGCCGGTGGGGAGCGCGTCGTTGCGCATGCCCTCGGGACGAGCGCGCACCGATCCGGTGACGCGCACCACATCCTCAGCTCCGAGTCGCTGCGCTGCGTCGTGCGCCTCGGGGGCATCCGTCGGATGGAACACAACCTGGACCACGCCCTCGCGGTCCCGAAGATCGATGAAGGTCACGCCGCCGTGATCGCGGCGATGCGCGACCCAACCGCAGAGCGCGACTTCTGCCGCGTCATCGCTCTCTCGGAGTTCGCCGCACGCGTGGGTTCGCATGGAGGTTCGCATGTCATCGGGTCCAGTCATCGAGGCGGGTCAGCCACCCTACGGCATCCCCAGCAGGGACGGTTTTCTGGACGCCGTCGACCAGCCGCTTGAGGGTGACCATGTCCTCGGCCAGCTCCCGCTCGCCGATGATCGCGACGAAGGATGCAAGTGCTCGGTCCGCCATCTTCATCTGCGCCTTCATCGGCCGCTCCTCGAGCGCGCCCGCCGCCGGCAACCCCGCATCCCGCAGGTCGTGCACGAGTTTCGCGGCAACAGCCCGCGTCCCCTCCCCCACCGCGACAACGAAACATCGCAGGCCGCGGGGTGCCGGCAGGATCACGCCCTCCCCGTCCATAGCCAGCAGGACACGGTCAAGTCCCATCGCGAACCCGACACCCGCCGTGGCGGGGCCGCCGAGCACCTCGGCCAGACCGTCGTACCTCCCGCCGCCGCATATCGTCGCGGCCGCATCAGGGAGTGCGTCCGACACGAACTCGAAGGCCGTCCGCTCGTAGTAGTCCAGCCCGCGGACCAGGCGAGGGTCGTGAGTGAAGCCGATCCCGGCCGCGTCGAGCCCCATGCGAACCGCATCGAAGTGCGCCCGGCACGGATGACAGAGGTGTTCGCTGATGACTGGGGCATCGAGGACGAATGCCTTCTTCCCGTCGCCCTTGCAATCGAGGATGCGGAGCGGGTTGGAGCGCAGACGCTTCTGACAGTCCTCGCACAGTTCGTCGCGATGGGGCTCCAGGTGGGCGATCAACAGCTCCCGGTACGCCGGGCGGCACACCCCGTCCCCGATCGAGTTCACGAGAAGCGTGATGCGGCCAAGGCCCCTGTCCTTGAGGAAGCGATCGACGAGCGCGATCACTTCGACGTCGGCATCCGGGCCTTCGACGCCGATCGTCTCCACACCGAACTGGCGGAGTTCGCGGAGCCGGCCCGCCTGCGGGCGGCCGTGGCGGAACTGGGAACCCAAGTAGTACGCCTTGAATGGCAGGGGAAGATCGTGCGCGTTCGTGAGATAGGCACGAACCACCGAGGCCGTGGTCTCGGGACGCAGGGTCAGCGAGCGCCCGCCCTTGTCCTCGAACGTATACATCTCCTTGGTGACCACGTCCGAGGTGTCACCGGCGGCCCGGGAGAACAGCTCCGTGTGTTCGAACATCGGCGTTTCCAGGTAGCGGAAGCCGAAGAGCTGCGCGGCCCGGTGTGCCTCGTCGTAGAGACCCAGCATGGCTTCGGCCATCGGCGGCAGGAGGTCTTGTGTCCCTCGGGGTGGCGCGAGTTCCACGTCAGAGCACCTGCCCTTGCAGGAACGGGTTCGCGGCGCGTTCCCGGCCGACGGTGGTCGTTGGCCCGTGGCCAGGATAAACGGGAAGAGGGTCGGCCAGCGTGAGGAACCATGCCAGGCTCTCCCGCATCGCGGCGGCGTCCCCGTTCGGGAAGTCGGTCCGGCCAACGGAGCCGGCGAACACCAGGTCCCCGGAGAAGAGCAGGGCGTCCGTGAGGAACGAACAGTGTCCGGGGGTGTGGCCCGGCGTGTGCACCGTCTCCAGAGAGAACCCGTCGAATGCCAGGACCTGACCGTGCGTAAGGCTTCGGAGGTCTGCAACGGGCTCCAGCGGGTTCGCGAAGCCCGGATCCCAGGCATCGATATCGGAGAAGGCGATCACGTCCTTCTCGTGCACATAGACCGGAACATCTTCTCCTGCAAGCATCCCCGCCTCCCGGGCATGATCGACATGCGCGTGTGTGAGAACGATCGCCGCGAGCGCCTTCCCGTGGGCTTCGAGCCGGCCGAAGATCTCGGCGGCGCCGAAGCCCAGGTCGATGATCACGACCTGGTCGGTGTCGGGGGCGGACAGGATCCAGTAGTTCGTGCCCCAAGGATTCTGATCGAAGACGTCGATGTCCATGAACCGCCCCATCTTACCGGCGGCGTGCGCGCGCCTTTCAGGGTAGATCGGCGGCGTCGATCACCAGCGTGACCGGACCATCGCTCTCCAGGTCCACCTGCATATCCGCGCCGAAGATCCCTCGCGCCACCCGAACGCCGAGACCCTCCAGGCACGCGGCGAACGCCTCGACCCGCCGGGCAGCGATGGCAGGGTCCTCTGCTCGGGTCCACGAGGGGCGCCGACCCTTTCGGATATCGCCGTAGAGCGTGAACTGGCTCACCACGAGCACTTCCCCGTCCACCTCGGCCAAGGCGAGGTTCATCCTGCCGTCGCCATCAGCGAGCACGCGAAGCGTGGCGATCTTCTTGGCGAGCCGGGGCTCCTCGCCCGTGGGATCCCCGGCCCCGACACCAACGAGCAGAAGGTAGCCCCGCCCGATCTGCGCTACTCGCTCCCCCGCGACGTCGACCGATGCTCGGGAAACCCGCTGCAAGACGACGCGCATCTGCGGGCCTAGCTCGGGACGACCCGGTAGGCGTCGTAGACGCCCTCCACGCGCTTCACGGCGCCTAGGAGGCTGGACAGGTGCGTGATGTCCGCCATCTCGAACGTGAAGCGGAGCCGCGTGATGCGGTCGCGTCCGGTAGAGGAATTGGCGCTGAGGATGTTGACGTGACTGTCGGACAGGACGGTGGCCACGTCCGACAGCAACCGCGTGCGATCCAAGGCCTCCACCTGGATGGCAACCGTGAACGAGGTCGGTTTGCCTTCGGACCATGTGACCTCGATCACGCGCTCGGGCGCCTGACGGAGGGAACCGACGTTCGGGCAATCGGTTCGGTGCACACTCACCCCTTGCCCTTTCGTCACGAACCCCATGATCTGATCCCCCGGCACCGGCGTGCAGCACCGCGAGAGCCGCACCCAAACGTCCGGCAGCCCCTTCACCACAACGCCCTGCCCGACGTCCCGGGCCTCGCCGATCTTGACTGGACGCGCAAGCGGGACCTCGGTGACGTTCTCCTCGGAGTGGCCGGTGAGCAATCGTGAGATGCGGGCGACCACCGATTGCGGCGACACGTGCCCCTCACCCAGGGCCACGTACAGATCTTCGAGCTTCGCGTACTTCAGCTCGGCGGCAACCTGGCTCAGCGTGTCCTCTGTGGCGAGCCGCTTGAAGGGCAGGTTCTGTTTGCGCATAAGGCGCTGCAGCGCGTCCTTGCCCTGATCCAAGGCATCTTCGCGTCTTCCGCGGGTGAACCACTGACGGATCTTGGAGCGAGCCCGCGGCGTCGTGACGAACTGCAGCCAGTCCTGGCTCGGCCCCTCCCCCTGGGCCTTCGAGGTCAAGATGTCCACGGTGTCCCCGGTGCGTAGTTCGTAGTCCAAGGGGACAAGCTTGCCGCCCACTTTGGCGCCGACCGTTCGATGGCCGACCTCCGTGTGGATGGCGTAGGAGAAGTCGACCGGCGTGGCACCGAGCGGCAGGTTGACCACGTCGCCCTTGGGCGTGAAGACGAACACGCGGCCACCGGAGAGGTCGATCTTGAGCGAGTCCATAAACTCACGCGGGTCGGCCATGTCCTTGAGCCAATCCATCATCTGCGTCAGCCACGCCAGATCTGCGGCGTCGCGCCGCTCCTTCGCACCCTCCTTGTACCGCCAGTGCGCCGCGATCCCGTACTGCGCAGTGCGATGCATGTCGCGCGTCCGGATCTGGATCTCGAGCGGGCGACCGCCGGGACCAACGACGGTCGTGTGCAGGGATTGATACATGTTCGCCTTCGGCATCGCGACGTAGTCCTTGAAGCGACCGGGGACGGGCTTCCACGAGGCATGGACGGCGCCGAGCGCCCCGTAGCAGTCCCGGAGGGACTCGACCTGGATGCGCACACCGACCAGGTCGAAGATCTCGTTGAACTCCTTGCCGCGGATCACCATCTTCTCGTAGATCGAGTAGAGGTGCTTCGGGCGTCCGTCGAGCTCTGCCTTGATCCCGAGTTCCTTGAGCTTGGTTCGAAGGGACGCGGTCACCTCCTCGATCAGCGCCTGCCGTTCGTCACGACGGGTCTCCACCAGGTTCGCGATCTCCCGATACGGGCCTGGGTGGAGGGTCTTGAACGAGAGATCCTCCAGCTCCCACTTCACTTCCTGCACGCCCAGACGGTTCGCCAGCGGCGCGTAGATCTCGAGCGTTTCGGTTGCGATCCGCGTTCGTTTCTCGGGGGCGAGCGCACCAAGCGTTCGCATGTTGTGGAGCCGGTCGGAGAGCTTGATCAGCAGCACGCGGATGTCCCCGGACATGGCGACGATCATCTTTCGGACGTTCTCCGCCTGCTCCTGCTCGCGGCTGCGGAACTCGAGCCGGTCCAGCTTGGTCAAGCCGTCGACGATCCCTGCGACCTCCGAGCCGAACTGCTCCTCCAGCTGCGCGATCGTCACCTCCGTGTCCTCGACGGTGTCGTGCAGGAGGGCGGCCTCCAGGCTGGTGGTGTCCAGGTGCAGGTGGGCCGCGATGCGAGCCACAGCCAAAGGGTGTTCGATGAACTCCTCGCCGGATTTCCGCCGCTGCCCCTCGTGGGCCGCCTCCGCGAACCTGAAGGCCCGTTCGATCTCCTTGAGGTCGGCTTTCTGGTTGTAGGTGCGCACATCGCGCAGGAGCGGGCCCAGGCGGGCCGGGGCGTCCCCCCGCCGGAGCCGCGGGCGCGGGATCCGGCCACCGCGGCGCCCGGGCGTCTGCTCATGCTGGGTCTGGATACCGGCGCGTTCCTGCTCGTCCACCGTGCCTCCTTGTATGCAAGTGTACGGAGGCCGGGCGGGAACGGTTGCGGCAGGCGGGAGCGTGCTCAGTAGTGCAGGAGGCTGAAGACGTCGTAGCCGGCAACCTTATCCCTGCCGTGGAGGAAGTCGAGTTCGATCATGCAGCTGATGCCTGCGATCTTTCCACCGATCTGCTCGATCAACGATGCGGCGGCCGCGGCTGTGCCCCCGGTCGCGAGCACGTCGTCAACGATGAGGACCCGTTCGCCCGGTGTCACCGCGTCGCGGTGGAGCTCCAGCGTGGCGGTGCCGTACTCCAGGGCGTATTCCTCGGCCACCGAGTCCCAGGGAAGCTTCCCCTTCTTGCGGATCGGCACGAATCCGGCCCCGAAGTGATAGGCCACCGGGGATGCCAGGATGAACCCGCGGGCTTCGATCCCTACGACCTTGTCGATGTTCCCTCGGCCGAAATGCACCACGATGAGATCGGTGATGGTCGAGAACGCGATGGGGTCGGCGAGCACCGGGGTGATGTCCTTGAAGACGATGCCCGGCTTCGGGAAGTCGGGGACGTCCCGGATCAACCCCCTGATCGCCTCGAGTTCCACGGCTACCGGCGCTTCTTCTTGGCGGGTGGTTTGCGTTTGCTCTTCGGACGGTTCCCCGACCCTCCGCCTGCTCGGGCGCCCGTTCGGGCCGTCACGCGCTGGGCCGCCTGATCGGACGTCCCGACAACAGCCAAGGGAGCGGCGACCGACGCTTCCCCAGCGGGCTCTCCTGCGGAGGCCCGCCGCAGGCGCCGCTCATCCATCTGCCGGATCTTCGGGTCGCGGATTTTGATCATGGTCAGCACCGGCGCCGCGATGAAGATGGATGAGTACGCCCCGATCGCCACCCCGACGAACATCGCGAACGCGAAGTCCTTGAGCGTGGTCCCGCCGAACAGGAGTAGGGACAAGATCGGCAGGAGCACGACGAGCGAGGTATTAACCGAACGCATCAAGACCTGGTTCAAGGAACGGTCGACCACTCCGACATAGCCCAGCCGGGCCAGTTGCGCGCTCGACTCGGTGTTCTCCTGGATCTTGTCGTAGATCACGACCGTGTCGTAGAGCGAGAACCCCAAGATGGTGAGGACCGCGATGACGGTGGCGGGCGTCACCTCACGGCCAACCAGCGCGTACACGCCGACCGTGATGATGATGTCGTGGACCAGCGCGATCATGGCGCCGATCGCCATCTGGAGCTCGAACCGCAACGCGATGTAGACGCCGATCGCCAACAGGACCAGGATGAGACCTTTCAGTGCCTTCGACGAGATCTCGCTGCCCCAAGTGGCGCTGAAGCTCGTCGTATTGACATCCGCCCGATCGATCCCGGCCTGGTCCGCGAGCGCCTGGGCGACCTTGTCGGTCTCTTCCGTGTTGGAGAACGCCCCCGTGCGGATCTGCACCTGGTTCCCATTCACGACCTGCACCTCTGAATCGGCCCGTCCGAGCGAGCTCAGAACGGCGGCGATCTCCGGCACGGTTTCCGGCTTGCTAAGCGTGTACGAAACCTGCGACCCGCCTTTGAAATCGATGGAGAAATTCAGGTGGCGTGTCGCGAGCCCCACGATGGAGAGCGCGATCAGCACACCCGAGAAGGCGAACCAACGGTTGCGAAGCTCGATCAGCCGGAAGTGCGGGATGGTGTGCCCGCGGTAGGCGTCGACCAGGTGCCGAGTGTTCACTCCTTGCCCCCGTCGGTCGCCTGGGCTGCCACGCCGCTCTCCAGCCCGAATCCGCGCAGGGCGACCAGCTTCGGGCTCCGGGCGATGAGGAAAACGGTGGGCCGTTTGAAGAAGTACACGACGAACAGGTCGAGGATGGTGGACACTAGGAGCGTCAGCGCGAACCCTCGGACGGAGCTGATGGCGGTCAGGTAGAGGACGACGGCGGCGATCCCCGTGACCAGGTCCGCGGCAACGATCGTCTTGAAGGCGCGCTTGAAGGCGGGCTGCACGGCCGCGCGAGGCGACTTCCCGTTCCGAACCTCGTCCTTCAGTCGTTCGAAGAACACGATGTAGGAGTCCGCGGTGACGCCGAGCGAGATCACGAGTCCGGCTACACCGGCCAGCGTCAACGCGTAACCCAGGCCCGAGCCGGCGAGCGAGACGAGCGCGAGCGCGAGCGTGGCCCAGATGAGCATCCCGAGCCAAGCGACCACGCCGAGCAAGCGGTAGTAGAAGAGCAGGTAGAGGAAGAGGAGACTGAGTCCGACGATCCCCGCGATGATGCCTTCGCGCAGGGACTCCTTCCCCAGTGTCGGGCTCACCGTCTGTGTGGCCTTGCGCGTGAGCTCCACGGGCAGGGCGCCCGCGTTCAGGACGGTCGCAAGATCACTCGCGCTCTGCTGCGTGAAGTTCCCGGTGATCTCCCCCTGGCCGTTGGTGATGGGGCTGACCACCTGCGGGCTCGAGATGATGCTCCTGTCGACGGCGATGGCGATCTGATCCAACGGCGATTGCCCGGCGACGTGGTACTGATTGGCGAGCGTACTCGCCTTCGCGAACGCCGTGGTTCCCGGTCCGTCCATCGTGAAGGACACCGCCCATTCCGGCGACGGGTTGGACTGCGACGCGGGGTTGAACACCGCACTCGCCTTCTTGATGTTGCTGCCGTCGACGACGACCGGGCCCAGTTTGACCTTTGCTCCTTGGGTGGGATCGGCGTAGACCACCGGCACCTTGTCCAGCGCACCCGGCGTATCGCAGTCCTCCTTGTTCAGGCTCGGATCCCCTTTGCTGCAGGTGATCGGTGTCGGGTCTGTCGGAGGGAGCAACTCGAGCACCGGCCGTTCCTCCAGCCTGGCCGTCTTCCCGATGATGTCCAACAGGTGCCCCTGGCTGGTCAGACGCTGCTTGTTCAGCGCCGGGGCCCGACTCACGTAGCATCCGAGCGTTTGCTGCTGCGTGCTGACCACGCAGTACTCGCTCGTCTCCTTCGTGACGGGGATCGCATCGAGCGCAGCCTTCGCCTCGGTCTTGGAGCTGAAGCCACACGGGAGTGGGTCGGCATGGGTGCGGTCGAGTGAGGCGAACGGGCTCGGCTTGGGAGCGGACGCAGTGGCACCGGCGCTCGGGGTTGCGGAGGGCGAGGGGGTGGAACTCGCGTGCTTGGCCTTCCCGTTGGCAGGCGAAGGGGTGGGCGTGGTCACCACCGCGCTCGGCGAGGGACTCGGTGTGGGGTTCGCGAGAGCAAGGCCGTTGTCGACGACGCAGTAGTCTGTGCCCTCGACGTTCGTCTTCAGGTTCTTCTGCAAGGCTTGGACTTCCGTCTGCGTGGGCTTACAGACGATCTGATCTCCGGCGGCATCGGTCAGGCAATAGGCCGAGGGGGCGGTGCCGGGACCGGCCCCTCCCGGAGATGCCGTCGCGGTCGGTGAAGCAGAGGCGGAGGCGCCCGGCGAGGGAGTCGGGGACGTTCGCGCCACGACCGTCAGTCCCGCCTTGGCCGTGTCTGCCTCACTCTGGCTGCCGTAGCACTTCAGCTTGGCTCCGCTGTTGTCCTCGATGCACACCCGGTTCGGTGTTCCCTTCACGTCGAGCACATCCAGCCCTGAGTTCGCTGTCTTCTCCGCGGCGCCGCAGGCATAGACCTGGCCCGCCGCACCGGTGAGGCAGTACTGGATCTTCGGCCGCGTTTCGATGGCGCTCTTGGTGAGTCCGGGAACCTGGACCTGGATATTGGTTCCGGAGAGCACGATGTCAGGCTCCCCCACCCCGAACGCATCGACACGGTT
>JBDTXD010000007.1:0-16132 GCA_040006375.1 Actinomycetota bacterium | reverse complement strand
AGCGGATGACTTCGTGCATGTCGTAGGGCTCTTTCGGTGAGTCGGGGATCAGATGTGTCAGTCGGTCTTCCAACCGCGCAGGGTCGTCGGTCGCCGCATAGGCGGGGGGGTCCTCCAGGTTGTTCGACGGGAGGAATGAGAGGAGGTACCGGACCCGTTGGAGCACGTCCTCGTCGTCCTCGCCGACGAAACTCGCCACGCCGGACTTGGCGGCGTGCGTCATGGCGCCGCCGAGTTCCTCCATCGAGACCTCTTCACCGGTCACGGTCTTGATGACGTCGGGGCCGGTGATGAACATGTGCGAGGTCTCTTTCACCATGAAGGTGAAGTCGGTGATGGCGGGGGAGTAGACGGCGCCTCCGGCGCACGGTCCCATGATCACGCTGATCTGCGGGATCACGCCCGACGCGCGAACGTTCCGTTCGAAGATATAGCCGTAACCGGCCAGACTGGCCGCGCCTTCCTGGATCCGCGCGCCACCCGAGTCGTTGATGGCGACGAACGGAGCCCCGGTCTGGATCGCGAGGTCCATGACCTTGCACACCTTCTGCGCGTGCACCTCGCCCATCGATCCGCCGAATACCCCGAAGTCCTGGCTGGCAACGAACACCTTGCGTCCGTCGATGGTCCCGTAGCCGGTGATCACGCCGTCGCCCGGCGGGCGCTTGCGGTCGAGGCCGAAGTCGTGCGAGCGATGGACCGCGAACGGATCTGTCTCCACGAACGAACCCTTGTCCATCAGGAGATCGAGGCGTTCGCGGGCGGTAAGTTTGCCGCGATCGTGCTGCTTGGCGGCGGCGTCCCGGCCGCCGGGGGTCAGGGCCGCCTTCTTCTTCCGGCGGAGCTCCTCGACCCGGTCTTCAACGGTGATCACGGGCTCGTCAGCAGGGGCTTTCGAAGTCTTGGCCATGGCGGGCAGTCTAGGAGGTCAGCAGGAGGCTTGCCCGACGGGACTTCAGGCTCACACGTCGACCCGGCCGCCGGCTCTCCAGTACACGCCGTGGTCGCGGTCCATGAACCCCTCGTCCACCAAGTAGCGGCGGATCGCGGCGTAGTCGTTGAAGAACGCGCCGACCACCACGTTGACCTCCTTCTCGTCATAGTGGCGGCCTGGTTCGAACTCCGACGCGATCCGCTCCAGGACGATGTGTCGTTTCGACGCCTTCATCGGGATCTCCGTGAGACGCCCGTTGCGGAAGAACGTCCGGAGCACGACCTCCTCCTCATCGTTCGCGGCGCCGAGCGCCAACCCTGCCTCGCGAGGCGGGCCCACCTGCTCGGCGGCCCATCGCAGCGTCTCGGGGTCCAGGCGATATCGCTGTGTGTCCGGATCGAACCGTGCGACGCCGACGCTCGCGAGTCGGCTCAGGTGCTTATGCACGCGGCGCAGTTCGTAGCCGAGTTCGGTCGCCAGGACCGATGCGGCCGCATCGCCCTGCGCCAGGGCGCCGGCGATGGCGAGGCGCTCGGGGTCGGCCAGCGCGCGAAGGATGTCATCGGGGGTCTCGGGCATGTCGGTATCTCCGCCTACCATCCTGCCATGGAGATGACAGAGTCCCAGCCGATGCCGCTCACCGACCCCCAGCGCCGGACCATGGACCGGCTCCTTGGCGCCGGGCAGCCGCGCCCGATGTTCCCCGCCGATCTGCCCCAGCGGTTGCGCGACCGGATCGAAGAAGCCGTCCGCGGCGCGGAACTCGCGGAACAACTCTGGCTCAGCAAGGACAAGCTCAACTCGCTTGCCGGATGCGAGGGCGCGTTCGCAGCGAAGCTCATGGGCGAGGGGGATGCGTTCGAGCATTCGGTGAAGACCGCGGCGGGCGTCCTCCAACACAAGGCCATCGAGGTCGAGGTCGGGGCCCGCGAGCAGGTCGGGCCGATCGAGGCGGTGGATATCGCGGTCGACCGCCTGGCGAACAAGGAAGAGCGCTTCGCCGAATACTGGCGCGGGCTCACGCCGCCCGAGCGGGATGAGATCACGGCAGAGGCCTCTCGGCGCGTGAGCCTCTTCCAGGGCTCGTTCCCGCCGCTTCGCGAACTCCGACGCGAGCTTGCTCCGGTGGCGGAGATGGGCGTCAAGGCCGAGCTTTCCGGGGGCGACCTGGTGCTCTCCGGCCGGATCGACCTGGTCCTGGGTGTCCAAGACCGAACAGACCCTACGCGGGCGACTCGCCTGGCCCTGGACCTCAAGACCGGCGGCGCCTACCCCGCGCACGCCGAGGACAATCGCTTCTACGCGCTGCTGCTGACGCTTCGCTTCGGGGTGCCTCCCTACCGCGTCGGGTCCCTGTTCCTGGAGAGCGGTGAATGGCAGGCCGAGGACGTTACCGAGCAGGCGCTCTTCCATGCGGCCGATCGGGTGGTGGCCGCGGTCCGGAGCTCGACCGCGCTGACGAACGGGCGGGAACCCGTCCTTACCCCCGGCCACCACTGCAGCTGGTGCCCCCGGGCTACCACGTGCCCGGTCGCCGAACTTCCCGCCGGATAACGCCCGCTTCGGCTCGGCGCCGGATACGCTACCCATGTTCGTGCAACGCGGTTCCAGCTGGGGCAGGCAACCGAACCAAGGAGGCATGCGATGGAAAGGCTCTCACGGGGGTTCCGACTCGCCAAGGCGAGCTGGGGTGTCGTCAAGGGAGACAAGGAGCTGCTGTGGCTCCCGATCGTTTCCATCCTGTGTTCGTTCATCATCGTCGGCGTGTTCACCGCGGGTGCCTTCGGGATCGGCTTGCCGCGGGACGGGCAGCGCCCGAGTCCAGGGCTCTATGTCTTGGGTTTCGTCATGTACGTGGCGTTGTCGTTCGTCACCATCTACTTCAACGCGGCGCTGGTTGCGATCGCGATGAAGCGATTGAAGGGTGAGCCGGCGACGCTGGCCGACGGGTTCGCTGCCGCCCGCGCGCACCTTGGGCCGATCTTCATCTGGGCGGTCATCAACGCAACCGTCGGGATGATCCTGCGAGCCATCCAGGAGCGGGCCGGGATCTTGGGGCGACTCGTCGGCGCGCTCGGCGCGATCGCGTGGAGCGTCCTCACCTTCTTCGTCGTGCCGGTGCTGATCTTCGAGGACGTGAAGGTCGGCGATGCCGTCAAGCGCTCCGGCGCCATCTTCAAGGAACGGTGGGGCGAGCAGTTCGCAGGCAACGCAACGATCGGGATCGCGGTGATCCTGATCGCCATCCCGGTGTTCATCTTGAGCGCCCTGATCTTCGCTGCGTCCCAGGTTGCCGGGATCATCGTGTTCATCCTGGCCATCGTCGCGCTCGCGTCGATCTCGACGGCGCTCACGGCGGTGTTCAACACGGCGCTCTATCGGTTCGCCACCACGGGGGACGCCTCCGGGGCGTTCTCGGCGGATGACCTGGCGGGCTCCTTCAAGCCGAAGAAGGGACCGGCGCCGACGGCCGCGCAGCTCGGATGGGCGGCGCCCTCGCCTCCGCCCATGACGGGTGGCGGTGAGCCGCCGCCCCGGCCCGACGGCCCGACCAACGGGTGGTCGTGACCGACCAGCACGGACAGAAGCTCGCGGCGGCGACGTCTGCCGCCGGGTACATCGAGGACGGTATGACGGTGGGGCTGGGGACCGGCTCCACCGTCGAGCTGCTCCTGGCGCCTCTGGCCGGGCGCGGCCTCTCGATCAGATGCGTGGCCACTTCGCCGCGAACGCAGGAGGCGGCGCGCACGCTGGGACTCGCCATCGAGCCGTTCGAGTCCATGGAACGGCTGGACATCGCGGTCGACGGCGCCGATCAGGTAGCCCCCGACGGATGGCTGGTCAAGGGAGGTGGCGGCGCCCACACCCGGGAGAAGCTCATCGAGGCCGCGGCCGACCGGTTCATCGTCATCGTCGATGCCTCCAAACTGGTTGATGCCATCGGTCCGCCCGTCCCCTTCGAACTGTTGGCGTTCGGCCGGGCGTCGGTGCTCCGGGCGCTCGCTCCCAGTACGGTTCGGGGCGGGTCTCGGAGCCCCGACGGCGGGATCATCGCTGACTACGTGGGGCCCGTCGGCGATCCGGCGGTGCTTGCCGACCGGTTCGATGCCACACCCGGCGTGATCGAGCACGGACTGTTCCCTCCACAGATGGTCAGCGAGATCTTGATCGGTCTGCCCGCCGGGACCGTGGAGCGGCGGCAGGTGCGCGAAGGGTAGAGCGGAGCCGGCTACGCCGGAAGGAACACGATGCCGCGCGCGCCGCCGCCCGGAGCGTCCTCAGCCCGGATCCGACCGCCCTGCAGTTCGGCGTGGCGCTGCGCGTAGGCGAGGCCCACGCCCATACCGAGTGCCGATGCCTCCGTGTCCCCTTGGCGGAAGGGTTCGAAGATCGAGTCGTGCATACCGGGCGGGATGCCGGGACCCTCGTCCTCCACGATGATCTCGGCACCAGCGTCCTTCATCGCAACCGTTACGCGAACACCCGCGTCAGGGGCGTGGCGGTCCGCGTTGTCGAGGAGATGCCCGATGATCGCCCGCACGGCTTCTGGATCGGCCCACACGAGCGCTTCGGCGCACCCCACCTGGAAGTGGGAGGTGTCTAAGCCGCGTTCGGACCCGACCTGGTTCACCACCGCACAGAGGTCGATCTCGCGTTGGGACGTCTGCGCGACCTCCTCACCGAGCGTGTCCAGGTCCAGTAGATGGCTGATCACTTCATTCATCCGCTCAGCCCGCTGGCGCATGGCAGCGAGGATGTCGGCGCGCTCGGTCGGTGAGAGGTCCTGCCCGTGCTGCTCCAGTGCGTTCGTTCCACCGATGAACGCGGTGACCGGTTCGCGCAGATCGTGAGAGAGGGTTCGCAGGAGTGCGCCGCGCGAACGATCGAGCGCGCGGAGCTGTTCGGCCGCCTCGCGCTCCCGTTCCATCGAGGTTTCGAGCACCGCTTCTGCCTCTTTGCGAGCACTCACATCCATCAGCAGGCCCTGCGCGAAGAGCGCGACACCGTCGTCGTCGAACACCGTGCTCGCGATGTCGCGCACCCAGATCACCCGGCCGTCGTGCCGGATCATCCGGTACTCCTCATCGAAGACGTGGTCCTTGAGTTCGGCGTGACGTTCCTGGGCGGCGGTGATGCGCTCCGCGTCTCCCGGGTGCACCAGCGTCCACCACAGATCTGGATCGGCGATCCAATCCTCGACGGTGTAGCCGAGCAAGTCATATGTCTGGGGGCTCGTGTAGATGTTCGTTGCGCTCCGGTCCATCGCGTCGATGAACACGACCGCGGGCAGCGTTTCCACCAGGCTCTGGTAACGCCGCTCGGCGTCGCGCGCGTCCTGAACGGCCTGCTGCTGCCCGGTGATGTCGATGAGGACGCCGTGCCAATACTCACGCCCCTCGCTCTCCACCAGGCGCGACACATCCCGGAACCATCGGATGGAGCCGTCGCGGGCGACCATGCGGTATTCCATGTCGAACGCCGTGCCGGTGTGGTCCGCCTCCATACTCTCCAGCAACACCCGTTCCGCGTCGTCTTCGTGGAGGATGCGGTCCCAGAGCGTCTGATCGTCGATGAATGCCTGTGCCGGATAGCCGAGGATCTCCTCGGCCTGCGCGCTCATGAACGTGATCCTGGTCCCCGCGAACGCGTTCGGATCCACGAGCTCCGTGTAGACGATCGCCGGGACCTGTTCGAGCAGGGTTCGATAACGCAGCTGCATGTCGCCCTGGGGGTGGGTGGACGCGTCTGAAGGCACCATCCTGGTCATCTTTCGAACATCGACCAGGTAGAGCCCCTTCTGAAGAAGCCGGTGCCCGAGGTCCCTTTGTTAGGGTGGCCCGCGTTCGCATCTGACCTGTTCCACACACGAAAAGGGTGAGATCCATGGCAAACGACCTGTATGAGATCGGCGAACTGCCCCCCATCGGCGACGTGCCCGTCAGGATGCACGCCCAACTGGTGCGCCCAGACCGGTTCGGGGAGCCCGAGAAGGCCATCCAGGACGAGGTCATCGACGTCCCAGCTCTCGGTCCCCACGACGCGCTGGTGGCAGTCATGGCCGCCGGCGTGAACTTCAACAACGTGTGGGCCGCCCGTGGTGTCCCCGTGGACGTCACGAAAGGCCAGGCTCGATGGGACGAACCCACCGACTTCCACATCGTCGGGTCCGATGCATCGGGCATCGTGTACGCAGTCGGCGCCGAAGTCACGAACGTGGCCGTCGGCGACCAGGTCGTGGTGCATGCAGGACAATGGAACCACGACGATCCCTGGGTGACGGCGGGCAAGGACCCGGGCCTGGCAGGAAGCTTCCGGGTCTGGGGCTACGACTCGTGTTGGGGTTCGTGCGCGCAGTTCACGAAGGTCCAGGCCCACCAATGTCTCCCCAAGGCCGATCACCTGACGTGGGAGGAAGCGGCGGCGCCGACGCTCACCGGCTCGACCGCCTACCGCATGCTGCACGGTTGGCCGCCGCACACGGTCGAACCCGGTGACGTCGTCCTGGTCTGGGGAGGTTCGGGCGGGCTCGGATCACTCGCGATCCAGCTGGTGGCGCACGCGGGCGGCCGCGCCGTCGCCGTGGTCAGCTCCGATGAGAAGGGGGAGTTCTGCAAGTCCCTCGGTGCCGCCGGCTTCATCGACCGCAAGGACTTCGGCCACTGGGGCGTTCCCCCGGCCTGGGACAGCCCCGAGTGGAAGGAATGGTTCGCCGGCGCGAAGGGCTTCGGCAAGGCGATCTGGGATGTGCTCGGAGAGAAGACGAGCCCGCGCATCGTCTTCGAACACCCCGGCCAGGACACCATCCCGACGTCGATCTTCGTCGCGGACCGCGGAGGCATGGTCGTGATCTGCGCCGGCACCTCCGGATACGACACGATGGTGGACGTCCGATACCTCTGGTTCATGCAGAAGCGCTACCAGGGCTCCCACCTCTTCAACGATGATCAGGCCGCGGCCTTCAACCAACTCGTCATCGACGGCGCGATCCAAACAACCCTGGGCTCGGTGTACCCGTACGAACAGACCGGGTACGTCCATCAGCTCATGGGAGACGGCGCGCTTCCCGAGGGGAACGTTGCGGTCCTGGTAGGGGCTCCTCGGGAAGGTCTCACGAAACTGCCTTCTTAGGTTCGCTTTGGGGGGGGCGCCTCACACTTGTTTAGACGCCCCCCGCGAACCTCCTTGTTGCAGTTGACTGGGAGGGAGTTGTGCCTGGCTACCCCCGGTCGGCTCGCACGTCGTCGGCCAACCGCGCAACGCGCGGCAGGGCTTCAGGTTTCCTGGACGAGTTCGACCAGGACGCCGTTCATGGACCGGGGGTGGATGAAGGCGATGCGGGTGTTGCGGCTGCCCGGGCGAGGGGTGGGGTCGATGAGCCGGGCGCCTTCGTCGCGGAAGTGGGAGAGGGCGGCTTCGATGTCGGTGACTCGGTAGGCGAGGTGGTGCAGGCCGGGGCCTCGGGAGGCCAGGGCTCGGCCGACGGGGGTGTCGGGACCGAGGGCGCCGAGGAGTTGGATGTAGCTGGTCCCCGCTTGGAAGAGGACCTCTTCTACGCCCTGGTCTTCGACGCGTTCGCGGTGGATCGGGTCAAGCCCGAGGAGTCCTCGGTAGCGGTCTACGGAAGCGTCGAGGTCCTCGACGGCGATCCCGATGTGGTCGATCTCGGTGAGGGTGATGGGCACGGCTACTCCTCGGACTGCATGCGGGCGATGAGGTCGCGGGCGTGGGGGACGTGGTAGGCGGGGAGCTCGAGCGCTCGGACCACGGCGGCGACGCCGTGCGCGCGGAGATCGATCGCAGGGCGGGCCGCTTTGGCGGGCGCTTCCAGGACGAAGAACTCGACGAGTTCCAGGAATTGGCGCAGCGAGGGGAGCTGTTCGCCCCGTTCGTAGGTGTAGATCGATTGACGGGAGGCGGGGCAGGCCGCGACGTTCGACGCCGTCTCGACCGAGCGGTAGCCGGCGTACCTGCGGAGGTCTCGCAAGAGGCCCCCGACCACGCGACGGTCCTTGTCGCTCACCGTTGGGAGTTTCTTCCGCGCCATCGGCCCAGCCTAACGGCCGGGTACCGCACGTAGCTCTTGCGGGCTACCATTCGGTCCCCCGTTTGAGCCGAACGGCCGGTATCCGGGGGAGGCCGCTCGTTGTACGGTTGCCCCCCGCGGCGCAGCCCCCCTGCGCCCGTCCAGCCCGAGGAGCGCCCGTGATCGAGAAGGAGTCGGCGGCCACGGCCGCGAGCGCCCCGAGCGCCGCCGAGATCCTGAGTGGCTCTTCCTTGATGCAGCAGGGCCGCGCCGACGTCTTCCGCCAGCGTGAGCACTCACGCGTCAAGAAGGTCTGGCGCGCGGCGACGGCGATCCTGCTGGTCGACGCGTTCCTCGCATATCGCTACTTCAGCCACCAGCCGTTCAAGTTGCCGACGATGGGTGAGAACGCCGTCTTCATGGTTCCGGCCATCATCATCGGACTCGCGATCGTCGTGATGGTCATGGGCCCGCTCCTCAGCGGCCGTTCGCCTCATCTGGTCGTCTACCCCGAGCAGGTCGAGGTCGGGCTCACCGACATGAAAGGGTTGGACGGTCAGGTCGACGAGGTCGTTCGTTCGTTGGACGTGTTCCTGGGGCACGCGACGTTCCGCGCGGAACTGGGGGGCACCCCGCGCCGCGGGATCTTGTTCGAGGGTCCCCCCGGGACCGGGAAGACGTTCTTGGCCAAAGCGATGGCCAAGGAGGCGGGTGTGCCGTTCCTGTTCATCTCGGCGCCGTCGATGACCTCGCACTGGCAGGGCATGAGCGCGCACCGGATCCGTTCGTTCTACAAGGCGCTTCGCAAGGCTGCGGCCAAAGAGGGCGGGGCGATCGGTTTCATCGAGGAGATCGACGCCATCGCCATGGCGCGGAGCTCGATGAACGCCGCGCCGGCCCCCGAGGGTTTGGGCCGCTCCGTCTCGCGCATGAACGGCGGCGGCGATTCGGGCGCCATGGTGAACGAGCTCCTGATCCAGATGCAGTCCTTCGATCAGCCCGGGACCGCGGACAAGATCCGGGGCAAGCTCATCGGGTGGGTCAACGGCTATCTCCCCGCACATCGTCGGTTCCGAGCGATGAAGCCCAACTACTCGAACATCCTGCTCATTGCGGCGACCAACCGCGCCGACTCCCTAGACCCGGCGCTGCTGCGGCCCGGGCGCTTCGACCGGCGCCTCTACTTCGATGTGCCGACCAAGGCCGAGCGGCGCGATCTCATCGACTTCTTCCTGGACCGCAAATCCCACCACGAGCAGCTGGACTCGCACGAGGCCCGCGAACACCTGGCGTTCGAGACGTTCGGCTACACCCCCGTCATGATCGAACACCTCTTCGACGAAGCCCTCTTGGTGGCGCTGCGGAACGGGCGGCGCCAGATGCACAACGACGACGTCATGGAGGCGAAGTTCACCGAGGAGATCGGCACCAAGCAGCCGGTCGTTTACACGGACCTGGATCGCGACACCGTGGCAACCCACGAGGCGGGTCATGCGACCGTGGCCTACATCCTAGGCAAGGGACGCCGGCTCGAGGTCCTTTCCATCATCAAGCGCCGCGGTTCGCTCGGACTCCTTGCACACAGTGAGGAAGAAGAGCGGTTCACCCAGAGCAAGACTGAGATCGAGGCGGGGATCGCCATCGCGCTCGGTGGCCTGGTGGCCGAGGAGATGATCTTCGGCGAATCGGGAACCGGACCCGCGAACGACCTGGCGAAGGCCACGGAACTGGCTGCGCGCATGGTGGGTTCGTTCGGGATGGCGGGATCGCTCATCAGCTTCGATGCCATGAGTGAAGGCCCGCTGGGCGGCAAGAACCTGGTGGCGCGCGTGCTCGGGGACGGTGAGGGCAAGGACAGGGTTGAGGACATCCTGGTCGCGCAGAAGGAGCGCGTCCGCGCGGTCCTGGAGTCCAACCGCGACATCCACACGGCGCTGCGGACCTCTCTGGTCGAGCGCGACGAGTTGGTCCGCGACGAGATCCTCGAGGTCGTCGAGAAGACCGTGGCGAACCGCAACTGAGGGCGTTCCGCCACCGGGGGATAGACTCCTCGGTATGACTCGTTCGGTGATCGTCGCGGGCGCGCGCACACCCATCGGAAGGTTCAACGGCGCGCTGGCGCCGCTCCGCGGGGTGGATCTTGGCGCCGCCGCCATCCGGGAGGCCCTGGCCAGAGCCCGCGTGGAGCCCGGCGCGGTCGAGTACACGATCATGGGCCATGTGCTGCAGGCGGGGCAGGGACAGATCACCTCCCGCCAGGCCGCCGTGGCCGCCGGGATACCGAAGGAGATCCCGGCGCTCACCGTGAACAAGGTGTGCCCCTCGGGCCTGGCGGCGATCGCTATCGCCGACCAGATGATCCGCGCCGGGGACCTCGACGTGGTGGTCGCCGGCGGCATGGAGTCCATGACGAACGCGCCCTACGTGATCCCCAAGGCCAGGCACGGGAGCCGGCTGGGCAACGCCGAGATGCTCGACTCGATGATCCACGACGGGCTGTGGTGCGCGTTCGATGACCGGCACATGGGAGAGGGGACCGATGCCATCAGCGCCGAACTGGGCGTGACCCGCGAGGCGCAGGACTCCTGGTCCGCCCGCTCTCACCGGCGAGCGGACGACGCGTGGACGTCGGGCCGCATGGAGGAAGAGGTCGTCCCCGTCCTGGTGCCCCAACGCAAGGGTGAACCCGTCACGTTCGCCAGGGACGAGGGGATCCGCCCCGACACCTCGGTGGAGAAGCTGGCCACGCTCTCACCCGCGTTCACCCCGGACGGCACGGTGACCGCGGGGAACGCCTCGCAGATCAGCGATGGCGCGGCGGCGGTGGTGGTCATGAGCGAGACGAAAGCGAAGGAACTGGGGCTCTCCCCGCTGGCTGAGATCGTGGCATACGGGATGAGTGCGGATCGGTTCGCCTCCCTGCACACGGTCCCTGCGATCGCGACCGAGCGCGCGCTCAAGCGGGCCGGCCTGGATACGGCCGACCTCGGCCTGATGGAGATCAACGAAGCGTTCGCGGCGGTGCCGATCCATTCCGCGGCGATGCTCCGGGTGTCGGAGGACATCGTGAACGTGAACGGCGGCGCGGTGGCGCTGGGCCATCCCATCGGGGCGAGCGGTGCGCGCATCGTGCTGGCGCTGGCGCTCGAACAGCGCCGCCGCGGCGTGGAGTTCGGCGCGGCCGCCATCTGCGGCGGTGGTGGACAAGGCGATGCCCTCATCCTGCGAACGGTGAGCTAGCCGTCGTGGCCGCGGACGGTCTCTTCGAGCTTCCCGCCGAACTCTCGGAGTTCCGTTCGGTTATCAGGGGCTTGTTCCAGGACAAGGTGGCGCCGCGGGCCGCCGAGATCGACCAGCTGGACGAATGGCCCGAGGACGTCTACCGGGTACTCGTGGACAACGACCTGATGGGCGTCGGGTATCCCGAGGAGGACGGCGGTTCGGGCGGCGGGCAGCTTGCCTTCGGCGTGTTCATCGAGGAACTCTCGCGTGTGTCCGCGGGTGTGGCGCTCACGCCCATCGTCAGCAAGCTCGGCGTGATCCCTCTGATGATCGCCGGGACGGACGAACAACGCCGGTCGCACACGTCGGCCATCGCTCGCGGGGAGCTCCTCATGTCCTACGCCCTCACGGAGCCGGACGCCGGCTCGGACGCGGGTGCGCTCGCGACCCGCTACGTCCGGGAGGACGACGGAGGCTTCACCCTGAACGGCACGAAGCGCTTCATCACCGGGGCTGGCGTGAGCCACACGTACGTCGTCTTCGCGACGAGCGACCCGGCCCTGCGATCGAAGGGCATCAGCGCGTTCCTGGTGGGCCGCGACGACCAGGGGGTGAGCTTCGGCCCGCCCGAGCACAAGATGGGCATCCATGGTTCACCTACTCGGGAGGTGATCCTGCAGGACGCCCGCATCCCGGCGGACCGGCTGATCGGAGAAGAGGGCGGCGGTTTCGCCATCGCGATGCGAACCCTGGACTACTCGCGGCCTGCGATCGCCGCGCAGGCGGTGGGGATCGCGCAGGGTGCCCTCGATCTCGCCACAGGGTACGCGAACGAACGCGTGCAGTTCGGCAAGAAGCTCACCGAGTTCGAAGGGGTGTCGTTCCTGCTGGCGGACATGGCGATGAAGGTCGAGGCGGCGCGGATCCTCACCTATCGGGCACTGGCGGCCTGCGACGCCGACGACCCCCGCACGACGTTCCATTCGTCGGTCGCCAAGTGCGTGGCCTCCGACAACGCGATGGCGGTGACCACGGACGCCGTGCAGGTGCTGGGCGGCAACGGCTACATGCGGGAGTACCCCGCCGAGCGGTACATGCGCGATGCGAAGATCACCCAGATCTACGAGGGCACGAACCAGATCCAGCGCCTGGTGATCGCACGCGAGCTGCTCAGGGCGCTCGGCTAGCCTGGATCGGCCAGGCGGCCGATCTCGCGAACCAGGAGATCTTGGTCTTCCTCATCGTCCCATGGCCCATCGGCGGACTCAGTGCCGGTGGACTCATCGACCACGATACGAAGCTCCGGCCCCGATGAAGACGCGGCCGTGTCCGCGCCAGGAGAGCCGATGCCTCCGTCCGGCAGGAATACCCTGAACAGCGAGCCGGTTCCGTCTTCGCGGGTGTCCACCTTGGCCCATCCGCCCTGGATCTCAGCGAACCGGCGGACCACCGGCGACAGTGAGGCATCCGAGGCGGCCTCGGGGTCACCGACGCAGATGAGCGCGCCACCGTCCACGTGCTGCAACGTCACCAGGATGGACTTGCCCTGTGGCGTGCGGTCTCCACTCGTGCGCAGCATGCCGGCGAGCACCTGTTCGGTCCGAAGCTGATCCACGCCGCAGACCAGGGGCTCGGTGATCACGCGCAGGTCGTGGTCAGCGCTGACGCCCGACTCCTCGACCACACGCTGGACCAGCGCCTCGAGGTCGGTTCGACGCACGGTGAGTTCGATGTTCCCACGGGCAAGCTTGTCCGCGTCGGCGAGGTCGCTCACGGTCAAGTCCAGCCGGCGAGCGTAGGCGGTCAGTTGCTTCACCAGCTGCGCCTGATCCTTCGCGTCCTTCTTGTACTTCAGGATCTGCGTGATCCCCAGGATCTGCGTCAGGGACTTCTTCGCATCCAGCGTGAGCTCCTTCAGGAACGGCGAGGACGCACGGCGATCTTCGAGACGGACGACGTCCTCGGTCGTGGCCGCGTTCATCGAAGCGGTCTCGGCCGGATCCTGTTGGCCGTGTTCCTCGCTGCGAAGGTCCCGGAGCGCGTCGGACATCTGCAACGAACGGAGCTGGGACAGCGTCTCGTCCAGGCGTTCGTTGAGCATCTCCGCGGAGCGCTCGGCTTGATGGGCGCGTTCCTCCATCTCGATGAGCCGCTCGGTCTGGCCCGCCAGCCGTTCCTGCGTGGCGTACAGGATCTGGTCCATCTCGATCTGGCCTTCTTCGTCGGCGAGCTCGAGCTGGCGGCGGTTCTCCAGGTCTTGGAGCTTGCGGGCGAGTTCGGCGTTCGCCTCGACGGCCTCCTGCAGATCACTGGCGGTCTTGCGAGCGGCCGCCTGCTGGGAGTGGAGCTCCCGTTCGGCCCGCTCGGTCCTGTCGGCGAGGTCGGCCGAGCGTGCGGCCTGACCTTCCAGGGATTCGGTGGCCGACGCGACCTCTTCGCGCAGCCCGATCAGTTCGATACGGGACGATTCGAGTTCGGCTTGGCTTGCAGCGAACTGCGTGCTGGTGGCTGCCATCTCTTCCTGGAAATCTTCGCGCGTCCGGCGAACGCGTGACTCGAGATCGGCCTCGCGTTCGGCCTGCTCCGCCCGATGGGATGCCTGCATGTTCTCCAGTTCGGCGCGCGCCGCGCGGAGCTCGTCCTCGAGCATGGCGGCGCGCTGCTCTTCGTTGCGCAGGGCACGGATCTCCTTGCGCGTGGCTTCGAGCTCGCCCCGTGCGGTCTCTGCCTGCGCGGCGGCCAGGCTGCTGGTCTCCTGGGCGGCAAGCGTCTCGGATCGCGTTCCCTCGACCTGCTGCTGGAGCTCGCGGATCCGCTCGGTCTGGGCGGCAAGCGCATCGCGCGCCGTCTTCGCCTCGGAGCGTTCCTGATCGAGCTCAGCCTTGAGGGCGGCGGCCACGTCCGCGTATGCGCGAACCGCCTCACTCCCTTCCCCGGCCATGGCGGTTGCCGCCTCGAGCTCGCGGTGCAGGGCTTCCGACTCCTCGCGTGAGCTAAGGATGGCGGCGTCGCGTTCGCTGACAGCGCGGTCGCGGGCTTCCCGGAGCGCGGCGTGGTCGCTCTGGAGGCCGGCAGCGTTCGTCCGGTTCTCGTCGGCCTCGGACCGCACCCCCTCGAGCTGCCGTTGTAGTTCGCGGATCCGCTCCGTCTGGGCGGCGAGCGCATCGCGCGCCGTCTTCACCTCGGTCTGCTCCTGTTCCAGCTCCGCTTTCAGGCTGCGGGCAAGATCCGCCTGCGCGCGAACGGCCTCGCTTTCTTCCCCGGCCATGGCGTTGGCCGCTTCCAATTCGCGGTGCAGGGCTTCCGACTCCTCGCGTGAGCTAAGGATGGCGGCGTCGCGTTCGCTGACAGCGCGGTCGCGGGCTTCCACGAGCCCGGCGTGATCGCTCTGCACCTTGGCGGCCTGCGTCCTGATCTCATCGGCCTGCCCGCGCACCTGGTCCGCCTCCGACCTCGCCGTCTCGAGCGACTCCTGCGTGGCCAGGATCGAGACGTGCGCGGCATCCAGATCCTGTTCCAGCTCGCGGATACGCTGTGCGTGCTCTTCGGTCGCCGATGCGGCGGTACTGACGTTCGACGATGTCTCTGCCAGCTGACGGCGGGCGGCTGCCAGCTCAGTCTGGGTGCCCTCGAGCTCTGCGCGAACCCCGATGAGTTCGGACTCCAGGTGCTGCCTTGCTGCCTCGTCTTGGGGGTTGGGTTCGCCGGCGGCCGGTGGTGGCGTGCGGCGGAGCTCGTCTTCGAACTTGTCCCGTTCCTCGGTCACGGCCTGGAGCTGCCCCTCGATGAGGCGGAGCCGACCCTCTGCTTGGAGCGCGCGCGATTCGAGCGCCGGATCGGCGGCAACTGGTGCGGACGCGCGGTCCTTCAAGGCGTGGAGTTCGTCCAGGGTCTTGCGGTACTGCTCCTGCAGGACGCTCAACCGTTCCTCCGCTGCTTTGGCGCGGTCCTCGGCCATCCGTCGTGCGTCACTGGCCTCCTTCAGGCCGTGTTGCGCCGGTGCGGCGACCGCAGGGCGGGACAGTTCGTGTACCCGGGAGCGCAGCGGAACGGCCGGCATCTGAGCGGGGATCGGCTGCGGCCGGAAACTGAGATCGCGGCCGGCCGCGGCGGCCATCCTGCCCACCCACCAGAGGAGGAACAGCGCCGGAAGGATCGCGAGCGCCATGATCAGTCCTGCCGCTGTCCACGGGCGCCCCGCTGCGTCGATCGGAGCCTTGGGCATGGTCAGCATCACGGCGCCCAGGGTGCCGAAGCGTTGGACCGGCAGCATCACGGTGAGGTCGGTTCCCACGATGGACGAGACGGCGCCACCACGCTCGGTCGTCTTGATCGCGGTCCGCTGGCCGAGCTCCTTGTTGCCGATCGTGGCGTTCTCCAGGTCATAGAGCACCGTGCCCGCAGGGCTGAACAGGGTGACATCCGAGACGGGTGTGGCGCCCAAGGCCACGGCGAGCGTGTCGTTCAGGGTCGCTGCTCGCGTCGGCGAAGACATGTTGGTCAGGTCGTTGTCGTTGAAGATCGATGACAGCGTATGGGCGACCGCTGAAGCCCGACGTCGTGCTGTTCGGCGAGTACCTCGACGCCGGCGGCATCCAGCGCGCGGGCGACCTCGCCGCCGCCGCCGACCTGCTGCTGTGCATCGGATCGTCGCTGGAGGTCCATCCGGTGGGCGGGCTGCCCGAGCTGACGCTGCGCGCCGGCGGAGACGTCGCGCTCGTCACCCAGGGCCCCACGCCGTGGGACGATCGCGCCGCGGTCAAGCTCGATGGCGACGTCGTCGACGAGCTGCACGCGCTGCTCGCCGCGCTCTGACGACGGCGGTCGGAGGCCGCGACGGCGCGCCCCCGCCCCCGCGGCGCGCGCCTCAGAGCCCGCCGGCGGTCCGCGCCCGCAGCGCCGCTTCGAGCGTCCCCAGCACCGTCGTCACGACTTCGATCTGGCGCTCCTGG
>JBDTXD010000006.1:0-17198 GCA_040006375.1 Actinomycetota bacterium | reverse complement strand
CACAGGAACCTGAAGCGCGTTACCGGGTAACGAAGAACGGTCACGGATGTCAGCAGCGGCCATCTCACGCGTAGAGAAGTCCATCAAGCGCACCACGTTGTCCGCACTTGGCGATCGTTTGTCAGCAGCTTGTCGTTGGATAGTTCATCCACTCCGCGCAGTGCTGCGTGATACCAGGTTTTCGCCCGACCAATCGTTCGAAATTCTGGAACGCACTCTGTGCGGTCTGGCCAGGATTGGCGTGACTGTAGGCGCCCCACTTACATCTGGAGGTGGAGGCGTGTCTATCGGGGTCGCCTGACTAGCGAGCGCGGTTTGCGCCGATGTCAGTGAAGGTGCGAGGACGAGGCCCGCGGCCACCGCAGGGATGTATGCAGGAATCCGCACCCGTCCTTTAGCATTCGTCGAATTACAGCAAGCGATATGGATGCCGGTCAGCTGAGGCCCCTTCCAACCTGAACCTGACTCGCCCTGGTGGGGACCTCCGCCGTGTTGGCTTCCGTTAGGCTGGCGGCCGTTCGAGTGGAGGAGCCTGGGGTGGACAAGAACCGCGAGGATGAACTCGAAGCGCTGGCGACGGCGAACGGTTGGGCCTTCTCCATCGAAGGCGAGGAGAACCCGCTCGAGACGCTGCCTTTCACGTTCTTCACCAACGGAGTCGCACACAGCGCGTTCAACATCATCCAGGGGAGCGTCCGCGACCGAGGGTTCCTGGAGTTCGACTACGACTGGGAGACGCTGGTCGGCGGCCTGTTCAGCGTGGCCGAGAGCATCGAGAGTTCGTGCGCCGTCACCGCGCTCGCCGGGGTCTGTCCGGAGTTGATGGTCAGCCACGAGACGACGAGCCATTGGCTGGAGCACCCTTTCACCCACGAGGTGTTCGAGTCCGAACGGGAGGAGTTCGCGCGCCGGTTCCGGGTGAGCACCACGGACGCGGCGTTCGCAGCGACCATCCTGGACCCCGCGATGGAACAGTGGCTCCTTGATTCCCTGTCCGACACCGACCTGTGTTTCGAGATCCAGGGATCGTGGTTGCTGTGCTTCACGCACCTGCGCCCACCCGCCGAGGTGCCGGCGGTGATCGACGGGCTCGTGAGCTTCTACGAGCACATCCCCTCAGCCGCGATCGACGCGCTGCCCGACCCCGCGGACGCCTGACCAGGCTGCTGACCAGCGGCTCCCAAGCCCTGGGGAGCTAAAGCCGGGGATGGGCGGGTCGATATCTGGTGCAAGAGCATGTCTCCTCCTTCCCTTGCCCGCCGGAGTCTCGTCGGCCGCTTCGCTGTCGGCTCCTTAGCCGTATTCCTCCTCACGGCGGGTGTGGTCTCGGCGGTGATGATCCGTGACGTTCGAAGGGGAGCCGAAGCGCAGGCCACCTTCCATGCCCACTTCACGACGGACGCGGTGGTCGCGTCCTTGCTCACGCCCGCCGACCTTGCCGCACCGATCCGGGGCGCTCGGTATCAAGAGCTCCGGTCCATCATCGAAGACCGCATCTTCACCGACGGCGACGTCCTGCGCATCAAGGTATGGAACGCGGACGGAACTGTCCTCTTCTCCGACGAGCCGGCCCTAGTGGGTCGTTCGTTCCCGGGGGAGGTGGGAGAGTTACGCGACGTGATGGCGGGGCGCCCCGATTCCCAAGTCACCGATCTGAGCGCGCCGGAGAACGTGTTGGAGCGGCCATTGGCGGACAAGCTGTTCTCGACCTACGTGCCGCTTTCCCTTGAGCCCGGGGGCCCGAGCGTCGGTGTCGTGGAGATCTATCAGGACTATTCGTCGATCCAGCGACAGATCGACACCCTGGTCCGCTCTCTCGCCATCGCCTTCATCCTGGGGTTGGTCGCGCTGTATGCCGCTCTCCTCCCCATCGCCCGGCGAGCTGCCCGCGAGCTACGGCATCAGAACGCGAAGCTCCAGGAGACCGAGGCGATGTACCGATCGCTGGTCGAGCAGATACCCACCGTGGTCTATATCGCGGAACTCGGCTCCGAGGGTGCATGGCTCTACATCAGCGGGCAGATACGGCAGATGCTCGGCTACACCCCTGAGGAATGGCTCGCGCATCCCCATCCGTTCGCCACGCACCTGCATCCCGACGATCGCGAGGTGGTCCAAACCTTGGAGCGCCAAGCGAGCGAAAGCGGCGAGCCGTACCGCGCGGAATACCGCATGCGCACCCGTGATGGACGAACCATCTGGATCGAGGATAGGGCCGAGATGGTTCGAGATGGATCGGGAACGCCGCTCTTCATGCAGGGCCTCATGGCGGACGTGACGGCATACAAGCAGGCCGAGGTCGAACTCGCCGGCGCGCTCGAGTCAGAGCGCGAGGGCGCGGCGCGTTTGCGTGAACTCGATGAGATGAAGAACATGTTCCTCCAAGCCGTTTCACACGAACTCCGCACGCCGCTCGCCAAGGTCCTCGGGATCTCCTTGACTTTGGAGCAGTCGGATCTGGAGATCACCCCAGCGGAGCGTCGGGACTTCCTGGTGAGCTTGGCCAAGGGAGCCAGGCAACTCGATTCGCTGCTGTCCGATCTGCTGGATGTCGATCGTCTGGCGCGAGGCGTGATCGCACCCAAGCGGCGCGAGGTGGACGTGGGCGCGTTGGTGCAACGGTTGATCCGCGAGTGGGACTTACCCGACGACCGCCCCGTGGTCGTGGATGTTGCGCCGCTGGTGGTTTCGGTAGAGGCGGCCAAGGTGGAACGGATCGTCGAGAACCTCCTCACGAACGTTGTCCGTCATACGCCCGAGGGCACCCCCGTGTGGATACGAACACAGGCGAGCGCAGACGGCGTGCTGATCACCGTCGAAGACGCCGGTCCCGGCGTTCCGGCTTCCTTCACGGGGTCGGTCTTCGAACCGTTCACAAGAGGAGCCGAAGTGCGGGCCTGGTCACCGGGCATGGGGATCGGGCTGTCGCTCGTAGCACGGTTCGCGGAGTTGCACGGCGGTCGGGCCTGGGTCGAACACCGAGAGGGCGGCGGCGCGTCCTTCAAGGTTCGCATCCCCGGTCCCTCGGGAGACACGCGGGGCGCGGATCCATCGGTGCCGGTAGGGCCAGGAGTCGAGCCGCTGTCAGACGTCCATTCGCCTGTCTAGACGGCCTGACAGGAGAAACCCGCCGAGAGGCTCGGACTCCGGCGGGTTCTCCCTGGGACTCCTCGCTGGTTCCCCTGGGCGAGGTGCTGAGTCTTTCTCCACTTCGGCTGGTCTCCAAACACCCGGGGCGAGCCCCGGTTTGCTCATGCGATGCGGCCCGACCAGCTCAGCGAGGGAGCGGTACCGATACTGGGAAGCGGCAACCGGCGCCGACCCGCCTAGGCTCCTGGGCTCCTCCGAGGTTGCGAGTCGGGGAGTAGCGCCCTACCCTCTCGGCATGCGTTGACGCCAGGCTCGAGTCCGTGCACCACCTCTCCTCTCGGCTCAGGTCCGCGTCTATGCCGCCCAGCAAGGAGAGGACCCATGGATCGAACACTCAACGTCGCCCTGTTACAGATCCCGGCGAACGGCCGCAACATCGCATCTAACCTGACTACCGGTCTGCAGGCGTGCCGAGAAGCTTCGGAGGCGGGAGCCGACATCGCCCTGTTCCCCGAGATGTGGAACGTCGGATACGAGCTCGAACCCATAGACACGCTCCCGGACCTGGCGATAGATGACGGCGATGGGTTCCTCGCTGCGTTCGCGGACCTGGCCGCCGAACTCGAGTTGGCGATCGCGGTGACGTTCCTGCAGCGTTGGTCGGGTCCACCCCGGAACACCGTGGTCGTCTTCGACAGGCGAGGGAAGCGAGCGCTCGAGTACGCGAAGGTCCACACCTGTGACTTCGACGTCGAGCATGAACTCACCGCGGGGGATCGGTTCCCCGTGTGCGAGTTGGACACGCGAGCAGGCGCCGTCCGCGTCGGCTGCATGATCTGCTTCGACGCGCTCTTCCCGGAGGCCGCGAGGAGCTTGATGCTTGAGGGCGCCGAACTCATCCTGGTCCCGAACTCGAGCGACTACGAACCCTGGCGGATCGGCGTGCTGCAAACACGCTCGGTCGAGAACATGGTCGGGGTCGCTATGGCCAACTACCCCGGCCCAGATACGGACGGGCACTCGTGCGCGTTCCAGCCCTTCGTCTACCCGAGGGACGGAGAGGGCGGGTCGGTGAGCACCGATCCGACGGTGGTGCGTGCGGGGAGGGAACCGGGCATCTACATGGCCAGGTTCGATCTCGATCGGCTGCGCGCATTCCGGGCAGCCGAGACGCAAGGTGACGCCTATCGCAAGCCGTCGGCGTACGCCGCGCTCACCCGGATCGGCCAGAAGGATCCATTCGTGCGAGAGGATGCCCGCCGGTAGATGCGCCCTATGCGGTCGCATGAAAGAAATCGGTAAGCTCGCGGACCGTGGAGGCAGAACCTCGTATCCAGGTGACCGAAGACGGTCCGTATGCGGCACGCGGGCTCTCGGTTCGGCCGGGAACCATCTTGAAAACCCCCCAAGGCGAGCCCGTTGAGTGGGACATCGGCGAGCCGTATCCGGCAGGTGCCTCCGTCCGGCTCTGCCGGTGTGGCCGGTCGAACACGAAGCCGTTCTGCGATGACTCCCATCTGGACGGTTTCGACGGCGAGGAGACCGCCGACGGGGCACCGACGGCCGGACGTCGGACGCCCACCCCCGGCGGCGGATGGGTCCTGACCGATGACATCTCGCTCTGTTCGAAGGCGGGCTTCTGCAACGACGGGACGACCACAGCCTGGGACCGGATGGCGATCATCGATGCGCCAGGGCAGCGCGAGAGGATTGAAGGCATCGCGGCGCGGTGCCCTTCAGGCCGGATCGTCTTGCTTCAAGAGGAGGGCGCGCCGTTCGAGCAGGAGTTCGAGCAGGAGGTGGTGGTCGAGAAGGACGGTCCCTATTGGGTGCGGGGCGGCGTGCGCATAGAATCGGCCGACGGTGCGGCGTGGGAGACGCGGAACCGCGTGACGCTCTGCCGGTGTGGACGGTCCGCTAACAAACCCTTCTGCGACGGCTCGCACAAGGACGTCGGCTTCGAGGGGTAGTCGGCTGTCCCATACGCCGCAGCGAGGTTACACTTCAGGGCATGGGCAGGTACCCGAGGGTCGTGACGTCGCGGATGTGGTTGGCCATCCGTGGGAGACCGGGTCCCGCTACCTACACACTGTTGAAACGCGACCCTGCTTCTCGCGGAGACGACGATTGGACCGCGATCTCCGTCTTTAGCAACGGCACGGAAGCCGGCGACGCGCTCGATCGGGCCGTGGCCGGCAGAGAAGGCGACCTTGACGACTACCGCGTCGACGAGAAGGTGCCGCTAACCAGGCATTGGCTCCGGCCCTCGACCTGGACCGCATCCGCGCACGCCAGATAGCACGCAGCCTCGTCGTCAGTTCGCGCGGGAAACGACGTATCCGACGTACCCGGCGTAGAACACGCCCTGCCCCAGGAGGAGCCAGGCTTGGAACTTGCCCCGGATCTTCATCGTGATCCACAGGGTTGAGGCGGCGACTAGCGCGATCACGGCGGCGACCAGACCTTCCTGCTCCAAGCGCCAGGACGTCAGCAGTAGACCCAGGGTGACGGGGAACGTTGACTGGAACACCAGCGCGCCCGTGACGTTGCCGAGCGCCAGGGTGTCCTTCTTCCGCCGCACCCAGAGCACGCTGTTGAACTTCTCGGGAAGCTCGGTCGCGATCGGAGCGATCAGCAGGCCGAGCACCAGTGCAGACACGTTGAGCTGTGTCGCGATGGCATCCACGCCGACGATGAACATCTTCGCCCCGCCGACGATCAGCGCCAATGCCAGCGCGACCTGGACATAGCTCGGCAGCATCGGTGAGTCCTTCGTGTATGCGGGAAGACCGCCCTTCTTCAGCCGGGACAACCACCGCCAGACATGCAGCTGATGGACCTCCGTCTCTCCTTGCATCTCGGCCTCATCGCCACTCGGGGAGGCGAAATGCCGGCGAACGTAGAACCCGTACCCGATGAGCAGGAAGACCGCCAGGGCCCAGTGCAGCGGCCGCCAGTGGATCAGCCCGGCGGCGAACGCCAACGTGTACATCGCCAGGAAATACCCGAGGTCTTGCAGGATGACGGCGTCGTCGCCGTCGAGATCGGTGGAGCGCCGTCCTCCTCGGGAGAACACCAGCACCGCGACCCCCAGGACGAACATCGCCAGGGTGGTGAGCATGAGCGGCGCGCCCAGGATGGCGCCGATCCCGATGTCCTTCACCGCAGCCGCCGATCCCCCGGTCACGAACGCGATGAGGGGGAGCAGCGTCTCCGGCAACGCCGTGCCCACCGCGGCGAGCACGCTGCCGACGGCACCCTCGGAAAGACCCAACCCTTCGCCGACCCATTCGATCCCGTTGGTGAACAGTTCGGCGCCACCCAGGATGATCACCAGTGCGATCGCCAGCAGTATCCAGTCCATGGGAAAGGATTCTCCCATCCCGCCGCCGGAAAGCAGCCGGCGAGTGGATGGTTCCCCGGTGGGTCGCTTGGTGTTGGATGTGCCGATGGATGAGAGTCATCGTCTCGCGTCTCGGATGCCCCACCTGGTGCGGCAGCTCGAAGGGCTTGCCCCGCAGCGTCAACGCGAGGTCGCTATAGCTGCGGCGACGTTCGCCCTGGCCGTGAGCGGGATCAGCGTGCCCGCGTTCGATCTACCGCAGCCCTCGAGGCGTGCTATGAGGTCCTTGCCGTTTCGGCCGGTGGAGATTCGGAAGGCGCAGCCGCCCTGCGCGTGGCGCTCGGCCGTATCGTCTGTGTCCCCGTCTGCCCCTGAGGCCGGAGGCGCCAGCCGTTCTCGCCAGTCGCCCGGTCTTCACACGCTTGGACCGAGGTGAGTACTGTCCGCTGGACCGGGATCCTTCGAACCAGGAAGAGGAGGCGATGGTGATGGCAGGAGAGTTGACCGCTGTGGTGCGGGGGATGCTCGAGGCGCTGGACAAGACCGACGCCGACGCTGCGATCGCATCGATGGGGCGTGACGCCCAGGGCATCGATGAGATCTCACGGAGGTGGATGCGCGGGCGTGATGAGGTGACGGGATACGTTCGACAGCTCATCGAAACCGTCGAGGATGTCCATTCGGAGATGCTCGATACCCACGAGAGTGAGTGGGGCGATACCGGCATGGTGACGTTCTGGCTCGAACAGGACTACACGCTCGAGGGTCGGAGAGAGCACATCTCGGCTCCGACGACCTGCGTGCTGCGGCGCGAAGATGGAACGTGGAAGGCCACGCTCTTCCACTCGGTCCCACTCCCGCCGGAGGTTTGACCGGGCCCTAGACCGTGACCATCTTCGCGATGACCTTGTCGACGATCGCGGTGTCGCCGACTGACGTGATCACGATGGGGCACGTGTAGCGGACGCCCGGCAGCGTGGTCTTCGCCAGGATGTTGAGGGTGAGGATGACGTCGTGGCTCTCGCTCGCGGGCGGGAACGTGAAGGTCGCCGTCCCGTGCTTGAAGCCGTGCGTGATGTGTGGGGCGGGCTCCGGCGCCTTCAGCGCGCCGACCGAAACGGCCGCGATCACGTATGACCCGTTGCCCCTGCAACCGTGGATGGTGAAGGTGTCGCCGAAAGCGCCGTCGTTCTCCAGGAGGATCCAGAACCGGATGTTGTTGCCCTCTTCCATCCCGGCCGAGACAGTCTGGTGGTCGCCGGTGGTGTTGAAGACGTCTTCTCCGCGGTACGGGTGCGGAGGCGCGTGCTTGCACGTGTCGCCCGCCCCGCAGAGCTTGACCCACGCGTCTGGGCGGTACCCGTCCGTGCGGGCTGCGTGGGCGCCCGCAGCCTGCGGCACGAACCAGGTGAGGAGCGCCATAGCCGATCCGAGGAAGGCGACGCGCATCCGGCGCGCTCGCGGGGAAGTCATGCAGCAGGTATCGGCAGCGACCCCTTGGAGCTGAACAGCCGAAATCGAACCGGTAGCTCGTGATCGGCTGGACGCCATCGCTCCTCGACGCATGCGACGTGACGTAGGCGCTCCGCCCCCTTCGCAGTACCGCTCCATGTCTCGCTTTAGCCCGAACGTCGGGGTAGCATCCGACTCGCCCCAGCCGGTAGGTCCCGAACGGCCTCCGGTGGAAGTAACACGGACCCAGAAGCGAGGTGGCGTCGTGCCGCGGATCGACACCGGTGACACCGCGTGGCTGCTTGCGTCGGCCGCGCTCGTGATGTTCATGACCCCCGGGCTCGCGTTCTTCTATGGCGGGCTCGTTCGCGCGAAGAACGTCGTGGGAACCATCATGCAGTGCTTCATCGCGCTGGCTCTCGTTACCGTGCTGTGGGTGCTGGTCGGGTACACGCTTGCGTTCGGACCCGATCACGCGGGCCTGATCGGGGGTCTCACGTTCGCAGGGCTCCGGCACGTGGGTGCCGTGCCGAACGCGTACGCGCCAACCGTTCCGGCCAGCGCGTTCATGGTCTACCAACTGATGTTCGCGATCATCACGCCGGCGCTTATCGCGGGGGCGTTCGCGGAGCGGATGAAGTTCGCCGGGTATCTGCTGTTCATCGGGCTGTGGTCCGTTCTGGTCTACGCGCCCCTCGCGCACTGGGAGTGGGGCGGCGGGTTCCTCGGAGCGAGCGGCGTCGGCGCGCTCGACTTCGCGGGCGGCGCGGTGGTGCATGCGAGCGCGGGAGCGGCCGCGCTCGCGACAGCGCTCTACCTCGGGAAACGCAAGGGGCACGGCATCGACGACTTCTCCCCGCATAACGTGCCGTTCGTGATGCTGGGTGCCGGGATCCTGTGGTTCGGGTGGTTCGGATTCAACGCGGGTAGCGCCCTGGGCGCGAACGCCGTCGCCTCGAGCGCGTTCGTCAACACCCAGCTGGGGGCGGCGGCTGCGGTCTTCGGATGGATCATCTTGGAACGCATGCGGAGCGGTCGGGTAACGACAATCGGCGTAGCGACGGGAGCGGTAGCGGGCCTGGCGACGATCACGCCGGCCGCCGGGTATGTGCCACCGATGGCGGCGCTTGCCATCGGGTTGGTGGCCGGCGGGATCTGCTTCCTGGCCGTCGGACTGAAGGATCGCTTCGGCTATGACGACTCGCTCGACGTGGTGGGTGTGCATATGGTCGGGGGGATCATCGGCGTGGTGCTGACAGGTGCGTTCACGAGCCTGGTGATCGATGCTGCGGGCGCCGAGGCCAGCCTCGCCCAGATCGGGAGACAGCTGGTGCTCATCTCGGTGACGGTGACGTTCTCGTTCGTGGCTACGCTCGCGATCCTGAAGTTCACGGATGTCACGGTCGGCGTGCGACTGACCGAAGAGCACGAGGAGAGCGGTCTGGACGCCTCGCAGCACGGCGAGGTCGGCTACCGCTTCTAGCCACAGGCTTGCCGCCTCACGACCACGCGGGCCTGGGATCGCAGCTGCCGCGTAGGCTGGCCGCCATGCCGATCGACAACTGGTTCCTTACCGCCGACGAGCGGGGCAATCCGGCGACCGCGATCGACCGCCGCCGGGGGTCCGGCGAAGCCTGGACGGACGGCAACACCGTGACCCCGCTGATCCATGGCGCGACCTACTTCGCCAGACTGCTTGCGGCCTTCGCCGAACTGCGCGAGGGAGACCACGTGCTGCTCACGGACTGGCGAGGCGACCACGACGAGCTGCTCGGGCCCACGGGGCCCACGCTGGGTGCCGCGCTCTCGGATCTGGCGCGGCGCGGGGTCCAGGTTCGGGGGATGCTCTGGCGTTCGCATCCCCGGTTCCTCGGCTTCCACAAGGAGAAGGAGCGCGAACTGGTGGGCAAGGTTAACGACGCCGGTGGCACGATCCTCCTTGACGAACGCGTTCGGCGGGGCGGGTCGCATCATCAGAAGGTCGTGTTGCTGCTGCATCCCGGCCGTCCGCAGGTCGACGTCGGGTTCGTCGGCGGGATCGACCTGTGCCACGGCCGTCGCGATGACGAACACCACCAGGGCGACCCGCAGGGGGAGCAACTCGATCCGGCCTATGGCCCGCATCCGCCGTGGCACGACATCCAGGCTGAGGTTCGCGGCCCCGTGCTCTCAGACCTCGTCGAGACGTTCCGGGAGCGATGGGACGATCCGACCCCCCTTGAGCACAAGAACAAGGTCGTGGCGCGGATCACGGCGGGCGGAAGGAGCGAGGAGACCAACCCCGGCCTACTCACTGCCCTTGGTCCGCCGCCGCACCCCGCCGGCGGCACCCACACCGTGCAGGTGCTTCGCACGTATCCCGCGAAGCGGCCCGGCTATCCGTTCGCACCCGATGGGGAGCGGAGCATCGCGCGGATCTATGCGAAGGCGCTCTCTCGGGCACGCTCGTTCATATATGTGGAGGACCAGTACTTCTGGTCAGAAGAGATCGCCTCGCTCTACGAGGACGCACTCCGTCGTGCACCGGAACTCCGGATGATCGTTGTCGTTCCCCGCCACCCGGATCGCAACGGCGCGTTCTCCGGCCCCGCGAACCGGCTCGGACAGCTGGCGATGCTCAGCCGGCTCGCCGATGCCGGCCGGGACCGGGTAGCGATCTACGACCTGGAGAACCAGCAGGGGACAGCCATCTACGTCCACGCGAAGGTCGTCGTGATCGACGACACGTTCGCGATGATCGGATCGGACAACATGAACCGCCGGTCATGGACGCATGACTCGGAGGTCTCGATCGCCGTCCTTGATGAGACCCGGGACGAACGAGCCCCGACGGACCCCGCGCGGCTCGGTGAGGGGGCGCGCCGTTTCGCCCGTGATCTCCGGCTCCAACTCTGGCGCGAGCATCTGGACGCCAACGGAGATGCCGGGCTGATCGACACGGATGAAGGCTTCGAGCGCTGGCGTGAGACGGCGGCGGCGCTGGACGCCTGGCACGATGGCGGGCGGCGAGGCGACCGCCCGGCCGGCCGGATCAGACCCCACAGCCCACGCGCCGTGGCTCCCTGGCAGCGGATCTGGTCATGGCCGATCTACCGGGCCGTGGTGGATCCGGATGGCCGACCCGCCGAGCTACAGCGAACCCGGAGCTTCTGAAGACGAAGACTCAGCCCTATGGCTTTTCGTTTGCTCCGGAAGCCTTCTCGATCTTCTCACCGGTCCCCTCGATCTTCCTGCCGGCGTGCTCTACGGTGTCGCCGACGCGGTGCGTCGCGTCGGCGGCCTTCCCCTGCATGTCGGCACTCAGCGCTTCGGTCTTGCCGCGGGCGGCGTCGACCCACCCTCTGACCCGCTCGACCGCGCCCGTCTTGGTGACGACGGTATAGACGGCGCCGCCGACGGCCACGAGGCGCAGCAGCTTGAAACGGCGCTTCGAGGGCTCGGCGACCGAGATGTTGGCCTTGTCCAGCATGTCGAGCACGTGCTTGCGCTCGGATCTGTTCTCGGCGAGTTCATCTCGAAGCAGCCGGTTCTCGGTCTTCAGTTCGTCGTTCTCCTTGGCTGTGCGGTCCAGCCGCATCTCCGACATGCGATGCATCGCACTGTCTTTGGCTCCAGTCACGGTGTCCGTGAGGTTCATCGTGGGTCTCCCTTTCCCTCTGCGTCAGTTCTGCGTCCATACCCACACCGGCCCGGTTCTACTCCTGCGACGTTCAGCTTTCGATGCGGACGTCTCCATGCATGCCGTAGGCGAAGTGGCCGGGCAGATGGCAGGCGAAGGTCAACGGGGTCGCGACATCGGGGAAGGTGTACGTGGTGGTCTGCGTCGTCCCTGCGGGGACGGTCGTCTCACCGGGCCTCGGAGGGTGATAGGGCTCGGTGCCGGCCTCGTGGACGTTCTGCACATGCTGGTTTCCCAGGATGAACTCGTGATCTATGGGATCGGTGTTCCGCACCACGAACCGAACGGTCTCCCCGGGCGCCACCACGAGGGTATCCCTGGAGAAGCGGGAATAGTGGATGGTGATCGGCACGGTGCGGATTCCCGGGGGGGCGGCGGCGGCTCGGGTGCACGCTGGTGCCAGGGTGATGAGCATCAAGCCCGACAGGAGGGCGCGACGCAGCGCGTTCACGGGTGAACCAGACCCCTGTGCCGCCGAACCTCCACGAGCACCGCGAGCGTGACCACGATCGCGAGCACGATCGGGACCGTGGGGAGCGAAGTCCCCTCCCCGAACCGTTCGGAGATCGCGTACCCGGCCGCGACCGGGTCTGGGTGTGCGAATCCGCTCGCGTCGATCGAGAGGTCGTGAGTGAGGTCCGCGGCTCTGGCGTTCACGTCGATAAAGGTGAACCACATGTGCTGCGGCACCCAGGACATCCGATCGTCACTCCGCAGGTCGTTCAAGAGCGATGCGGAGGCGGGTTCGCTCACGCGTTGGATCAGGCCTTCCTGTCCGGAGGTCCGAGCCGGCTGTACCGCTTGCGGGAGCATCGCCGGCTGTCGGTCGGTCAACAGGAACACATCGGCCTGCACCAGCGAACGGGGGTCCTGTCCAAGCGTGAGGATCCGCAGGGGCACCCACGGATGGGGCGTGGGGATGACAACATCGACAGGGGTTCCCTCACCTTGGCTCACCCCTTGCGCCGCCGCACGCTCTGCATCGAACTTCACCGCCATGAAGATCGGGCTCCGCTGCGCGTAGAACGCGAGAACCTCAGGAGCGTCGGGCGGCAGGAAGAACCCGTGATCGCTCGCCCACGTCCCGACGTCAAGTGCACCACCCTTCAGGACGGTGATGTCCAGGGAATCCACGGTGGTTCGAAGGATCACTTTTGCGCCGCTTGCCTCTGCGGTGCTTGCCACTCCCGCGATCGGCGATGGCGGATGCACCTCGAGTTGCAGGCGTTGGAGGGTCCAATCACCGCCTTTGATGACGTTGATCGGGACGCCGGGGAGCGGGACGATCGATCCCACGTCGCCTGAGGCGTCGCCCGCATACGAGAACGAGGTGATGTAGTGCTCGACGCCGTCGTGGTAGGCGGCGAGTGTGGTCGTGTGGGTGAGACTGATCGTGCCGTTCGGGGCGATAAGCCCTCCACAGGCCAGCGCGGTACCCGCTGCGCCGATCATGAGAGCGGCTGCCCCGATGACTGATGCCGCCGCTCGAACGCCGAGTCGTGTCCACATAAAAGCGACCCCCTTGCCGAAAGATGGGGGTGCGACGTCCGCGACATGCCGAACGGTTCCGTTGTAGTGCGCGAAATGCCGGCGGATCCGCTCGTGGAACCGGTCATCCCCGAACGGCCACCGGAGCATCGCCTCGGCGTTGAGCGAGCTGGCGACCGTCTCGACGATCGTGTCCAGGTCCGCAGACGTGGCTGTGCCGAGCTCCAGCACCAAGCCCCAGGCTACGCGGCACGGTGTACGCAGCGCCTCCCAAGCCCCACGAGGCGTCTCCATGCTCAAGGGGGCGGAGCCGGGTGCCGACCTAGGTCATGTGGGGTTTCGCCAGGGGGTCGTGTTCGCAGTTGTATCCGTCGTCGTGGTCGCGGCGTGGGTGCAGCCGGCCGGCGCCGGACGCAGACCCGCCCCGATGGGCATGGATCGCCCGCCGACGTCCCCGACGTCAGCGGTGCCCCTGCGTACGCCTAGCGGCATGGTGCCCGGCATCGACGTTTCCCACTGGCAGGACGCCATCAACTGGTCCCGCGTCGCGGGCTCCGGCATCCGGTTCGCTGTCATGAAGGCCACCGATGGGCAGCACTACATCGACCCGACGTTCTCCTCCAACACCCGCCAGGCCACTGCCAACGGCATCGCCGTCGGCGCCTACCACTTCGCGAACGCCAGCCGGAACCTGAATGATGCCGTGGCGGAGGCGGATCACTTCGTCGCAGTGACGAACCCCTCGGTCGGAGATCTCGTCCCCGCTCTCGACATCGAACAGACGAACGGGTTGAGCGTCACCCAACTCCGAGCGTGGGTGAAAGCCTGGCTCGCCGAAGTCGTCAAGCGCACCGGCGTGCATCCCATGATCTACACGAGCCCGTATTTCTGGCAGAGCGCCCTCGGCGACTGGCAGTGGTTCTCCGCGAACGGCTACCACGTGCTCTGGATCGCGCACTGGCGGGTGCAGGCACCCACCGTCCCGGCCGCCGATTGGAGCGGTCACGGGTGGACCTACTGGCAATGGACGGATTGCGTCTCCATCCCTGGTATCGCGAACTGTGTCGACGGCGACAGGTTCAAGGGGGCCGATCTGGAGGCGGGCGAGATCGCGCGCGTGCAGGTCTCGACGACGCCGGGGGGAGTGGTGACGTCGGATACCGGCCATCTAGCATGCTCCGGCACCGACGGCACGTGCTCAGCGCTCACTGATCCCGGGGTGACGCTGACCCTGCGCGGAGACCCTGATCCGGACGCGGTTTTGGTCGGTTGGACCGGCGCGTGTGCCGGCCAAGGTGCGGTGTGTTCGCTGACCTCTACCGGGCGGGTCACAACGAAGGCGATGTTCGGGTATCCGGTCACCGTCACGAGATCTGGAACGGGCGGCGGGAGCGTGGTTGCACCCGGCGACGGCATCGACTGCGGGACGACATGTTCCGCTGTCGCCAACTCAGGTTCCCGGCTCACGCTCACCGCAACGCCGGACAGCGCGTCCGGGTTCGGCGGCTGGGCCGGCGCCTGCGAGGGAACGGCCTCGAGCTGCACCATCGATGTCACGGCGCCCACCGAGGTCACGGCACGATTCGATGCCAGCGTTTCGATCGCTGCGGACGGTGCCGGCACGAGGTTCGCATGGGGTCGCGTCGCCGCCGACGGTGCGCTGGGCGGTTCCTACCTCGTCGAAAACCGCCCGGACGCATCCGTCTCGTTCGCCTTCACGGGAGGCCGGGTGACGTGGTACTCGGCGAACGGACCTAAGGGCGGGATCGCATCGGTTGCCGTCGACGGCTCGGCCGTTGCGTCGACGTCTACGTACTCCTCGTCGCCCCGATTCGGTGTGGGGCACGAACTTGGAGGTCTTGCTCCCGGTTCGCACGTCCTCACGATCACGGTAAGCGGCTCACACGCGCCCCGATCGACGGGCCTTCGCCTTGGCGTCGACGGGTTGAAACGTGGTGGCACGCTCTACAAGTCGCCGTCGCCTCTGGCAGCCCGTTGGGCAACCGCGCACGGAGTGCCCGGCGCGGAGTCAACCCTTATCAGCGACACGCCGGGTGCCGCGGCGTGGCTAACGTTCCACGGGACCGGGGTCACGCTCGACACGCTGGTCGGTCCCGATATGGGGCGCGCCGCGGTGTCCATCGACGGACGGCTGGTGCGGACGTTCGACCTCTCATCGACGTCAGTTGCGACCGCGACGCGGAGCATCACCGGGCTCAGCGACGCCTCGCACACCATCCGGATCCTCGCCACAGGGGAGCACGGCCATCGCGGGAGGGGCACCTCGGTCGCGGTCGCCGGCTGGACCGTCAGCTAACGAGGTATGTCGCGGTGCCCTAGCTCGGGGCTCAGATCGCGGGGCCGGCGTCCAACAGGACTGACCGCGTGTGTTCACCGCTCGCATCGATCCACTTCACGGCCACGCGGTCACCTGCGAGGAAGCCGTGCAGCACGGTTCCCAGCGCATCGCCGGAGACCACCGCCTTGCCCCCGATGGAGGTGATGACCGACGGGGCGAGGATGCCCGCATGGGCCGCAGGGCCTGCGGGGCTCACACCGACGATGAGTGCGCCGGCAGTGACGTGCAGGCGCCGTGCGGTCGCCGGATCGAGTGGGCGCACCGCGATCCCCATGTGGCCGCGTTCGCCCAGGAAGATCGGGGGTGCGCTGTCCTCCCCGCCTCGGATCCTCTCGACGATCCCCAGTGCCGTCTCCACGGGGATGGCGAAGCCGGTGATGGGACCCTGCTTGTTCGACCCGCCTGCCGTGATCATCCCGATCACGTGGCCCGCTGAATCAACGAGCGGACCGCCCGAGTCTCCGGGCTGGATCTGGGCGTCGGTGGCGATCATGCCGGACAGCTTCTCAGCGTCGCCCCCCGGCGTTCCGGCTTGGATCGTGCGATCTAGGCCGGAGATGGAGCCGACGGCAACGCTCGGAGCTCCGCCTCTCCCGAGGGCGTTGCCGATCCCCAATACGCGCTCACCGACGATCACGCTTCCGGCCTCCGCGGGAGTGACGGTGGGCAGGCCGGAGACGCCGTGCAGCTGGATCAGTGCGACATCGGCCCCGGGGTCGACGCCGATCACGGTTGCCGTCGGTGTGCCCGGGCGGCCATTGATCGAGACCTCGATCCTCCAGGCGCGGTCGACAACATGGTTGTTCGTCAGGATCTCTCCGGTGGCCGTGAGGATCATCCCGGTCCCGGCTCCCAGCGGGACCATGTGCTGTGAAGACTGTCCGAAGACAGGAGCGAACGTGGTGATGTCGACCACTGCGGGATCCACTTGACGAGCGATGGCACTGGCGCGTTGATCCCCCTCGACCTGTCCCGACGCGGCGGCAGTGGGCGTGGGGTCCGGACGGAGTCTGGTGAGCAGCCACGCCCCCAGGACCGAGTTCGCCAGGAGGAACACCGCGACGATGGACGCCGTTCGACGGCGCCCGCGGCGCCGTCCGGCATCCGGGGGAACGGGAGGCCACGAGCCGCTCGGTTCCGGGCCCGGCGGCGGCGGCATGCCGGCATCGGCTCCCGCCCAGTTCCCACCTTGGCCGTACGGCACGTGTCCCACCTCGCTAGTTCGTTGCGGTGAATGATCCGGTTCGTGCATCGAGTGTAGAGCCGCGGTTCCAGATGGCATCATCCTCGCCATGGCGATGAAGCTTCCGCTCATCCTGCTTCCTCCCTCTGAGGGGAAAGCAGCCGGAGGAGATGGCAGTGCCTGGGCGCCGAAGACGCTTACGCTTGGCCTCGACCCGGAACGCGAGACGGTGCTCGGCGCCCTCCGGGCGGCGATGCGAGGGCCGGAAGCAGCGCGGTCCCGGCTCCTCGGCGTGAAGGGCACCGCGCTCGCCGCCGCCACCGCGGCCGATCGCTCCGCACGGGTTGCCCCGACCCTTCCGGCGATCGAGCGGTACACCGGTGTGCTCTACGACGCGCTCGATCACAAGTCTCTGTCTGCGACGCACCGCAAGCGCCTGGACGCAAGCGTCCTCATCTTCTCGGGACTCTGGGGAGCCCTCGCCCCAAGCGACCCGATCCCGGACTACAAGCTGAAGATGGGAGCGGCACTCCCGCGCCTCGGCAAGCTCTCCGGTTGGTGGCGGGACGATCTCTCTGCGACGGTAGCCGAGCGCGCGGCCGGC
>JBDTXD010000005.1:0-17990 GCA_040006375.1 Actinomycetota bacterium | reverse complement strand
CTCGACCTCGTAGCTCCACCCCGTCCAGGCCCCACCACCCGGCGCCCGGCGATGGATCTCGCGTTGTACCGCTCGGAGCGCCCCGAGCGGCACCGTGAACACACCCGCGATCTCCCCGACGTCAACGGTCAGGGTCGGGGGATCCGCCAATGATCCGACGAACGGCACCACGAGGATCCCGCTGACGAACGTGTGGACGGCGGGCAGCGCGCCCATGACCTCCACGAGCGCGGGATCCAGCCCGATCTCCTCGTGGGCCTCCCGGAGCGCGGTGGCTCGCAGGTCGGCATCTGCGGACTCGACCATCCCCCCGGGGAACGAGACCTCCCCGGCATGCCGGGAGAGCTGGGCCGCCCGAACGGTGAAGATGAGCGAGGGCTCGGGATGGAGGACGAGCGGCAGGAGCACCGCCGCCAGTCGGTCGCCCGGAGACGGGTCCGGCGAAGGTGCGGGATCGAGGAGGCCTCGGAGACGTCCGGGAAGGTCAGGGTACATTGAGCGCCATGGTAGATGAGCCCACCGCTTCGGCCGCGGCCGACGCCGTCGACCCGACCCAGGTATTGGCGTTCGCCCAGGCGCTGATCGCCGCGCCGAGCGAGAACCCGGGCGGGACCGAGGACGCCGCCGCCGAGGTGGTCACCGAGATCCTCAGCGGTCTCGGCGCCTCGGTCTCCGTGGTGCGGAGCGACGCTGGGCGTCCGAGCGTGATCGCCACCATCGGGGACCGAGAGGGGCCCTCCCTGGCGTGGAACGGGCACCTGGACGTAGTGCCGGCCGGGTCCCCCGATACGTGGGATACCCCGCCGTTCGAGGGGGTCGTCCGGGACGGCCGGCTCATCGGGCGTGGCGCCTCCGACATGAAAGGTCCGATCGCGGCCGCCCTTGCGGCGGCGGCCGCGCTCGGCCGAGCGCAGATCCCGGTCACGGGGGAACTGACCTTCCACCTGGCCGCCGACGAGGAACTCGCCGGGATCCACGGGACGAAGGTGCTCTGGGAGGGCGGCTATCTGACCCAGGACGCCGCCGTCATCGGCGAGCCCAGCGAACTCAAGATCGGCCTGGCCGAACGCGGCGGGGCCTGGCTCACAGCGACCGCGCACGGGAAGGCGGCGCACGGGTCCCAACCACACCGCGGCGTGAACGCGATCACCTCGATGAGCCGCTTCCTTCTCCGCTTGCCCGAGGCGCTCCCGGACATCGCGCATCCCCTGGTGGGAAGTCCAACGGTGAACGCCGCGCTCATCAGCGGTGGCAGCGCGCCGAACGTCGTCCCCGACCGATGTTCGGTCGATATCGATCGGCGCATCATCCCCGGCGAGACCGATCCGGAAACCGTCAGGGCGCCGTTCGAAGCCCTGGCCGAGCGAATCCGCGCGGAACATCCGGAGGTCGAGATCGACGTGGTGGTGCGCGAGTGGACGGAGGCGGCCGAGGCGCCCGCAGACAGCGCCATCGCTACGATCGCCCGCCGCGCGGTGACGGCCGAGACCGGGACGGCTTCAGAGGATGTCGGCTTCACCGGCATCACCGACGCACGCTTCTACATCAATCAGGCTCGGATCCCCGCGATCATCCTGGGACCGGGTTCACTCACCGTTGCGCACACCGCGAACGAATGGGCCCCGGTGGACGAGCTCGTCGCGGCCGCTCGGATCTACGCGAGGATCTTCGCCGGGTTCTGCTCGGGCTAGCACTGGCGTTCACCGACCGCAGGGGTATCCTTCCTGTATGGACACCCAGCTCAGCGACGTCATCATGGTCACGCCCCTGGCGGCCGCCAACGCGCGGCGACTGGCCGGCAAGGAGAACCGGCCGGATGCGATGCTGCGGGTGCGCGTGACTGCCGGCGGGTGTGCCGGGTTCAGCTACAAGCTCAGCTTCGAGGACGCCGTGGCGCCGGACGATCTCATCGTCGCCGGCGACGGGGGGTTCCGCGTCCTCATCGATCCGAAGAGCGCGCCGATCGTCCAGGGTTCGACCCTGGACTTCGACACCTCCCTGGTGGGCGGCGGGCTCAAGATGCACAACCCCCAGGCGGTCCACGGGTGCGCCTGCGGCGAGTCCTTCAGTATCTGAGCAGGAAGGACTGCGCCCCTTAGCCACTCACCGTGATCGTTCCGACCATCTGTGAGTGGAACCGGCAGTGGAACGAGACCGTGCCGGTGAGATCGAGCACCACTTCCTGTGACGTTCCGGCCGGGATGTCCTTCGTCACGCTGTCGTCGTCCAGCGTGAAGCTGTGGGTCCTCGTTGCGTCGTTCGTGACAGTGACGGTCACCGAGCCGGCATTGGCCGTCAGTGCGGTAGGAGAGAACGCGAAGTCCTTTGCGGTGAGCGCCAGGGTGCTGCCAGCTCCCCCGCCCTCGGTCCCCGCGGGTGCGGGCGTCGACGATGACGAGCTGCTGCTGCAGGCGCCCAGCAGCATCGATGCGACAGCGATCAGAACCATGCCTCTTCTCACGAGAGCCTCCTTGCGGATGTGTTCGTCGAGAGTAGTACGGCCCCGATCCGTGGATGGCTTGTTCGGGTCAACTTGGGTCGGGCTACGACGCGGCCGGGACCCCGAGCGCACCGCGCAGCATCTCCAGCGGCTCGGGGCAGACGCGGTAGTAGACCCAGCGTCCTCGCTGTTCTCGCTCCACCAAGCCCGCCTCGGTGAGGACCCGGAGATGATGGCTCACCGTCGGCTGGGAGAGGCCGAGAGGTTCGGTGAGATCGCACACGCAGGACTCGCCGCTCGGATGCGCGTCGATGATGCTCAGGATCCGTAACCGGGCGGGATCGGCAAGCACTCGCAAGGCCGCAGCGAGTCGCTCAGCTTCGATCTCCCCCAGGGGTGCGGCGAGTACCTGGGGACAGCATTCAGCGTCGATCGTCTGGATGAGCTTCATGCACTGATATTGACGGCGGTCTATGTAGCTGTCAACATATCGAACACCATCGATACGACTTACCGAGACCGAGAGGAGGTGCGGCGATGACGGATCCTGGATGCCCGCCCGACTGCTGCCCGCCCGACTGCTGCTGAAGGAGCCGCAAGCCCCAGCAGGCCGCCGTGCGCACACGGCGGCCCGCTGGGGCTCCGGATCCAGGGCGAAGCCTGAGAGGAAGATCGTTATCGTCTCGCCAGAAGTACTGTTAGTCTGCGTTCACAATGCCGGTCGGAGTCAGATGGCCGCTGCGCTTCTCGACCGCTATGCGCAGGGCCGGGTGCGGGTGCGGTCCGCCGGCAGTACCCCTGCCGAAGAGATCGATCCAACCGTGGTCGAGGCCATGGCGGAGATCGGCCTGGACATATCGAAAGAGTTCCCGAAGCCGCTGTCGACCGAAGGGGTCGAGGCAGCGGACGTGGTGGTCACGATGGGCTGCGGCGATGCCTGCCCGATCTTCCCCGGGAAGCGGTATCTCGATTGGGAGCTCACCGACCCGGCGGGCCTGCCTTTGGACCAGGTCCGCCGGATACGTGATGACATCGACGAACGTGTCAAAGGGTTACTCGACGAACTCATGGCTGGCGGATGACGTGCGATCTGCATCCGCCATTGTGGCGGAGGACGCTGGGCGAGTTCGTCGGTACGGCCCTCCTACTCACGGCCGTCGTCGGTTCAGGGATCTCCGCCCATCGGCTGAGCCCAGGGAACGTTGGACTTGAACTCTTGGAGAACGCGCTCGCAACCGCCTTCGCACTTGTTGCGATCATCCTGGCAATGGGCGCTGTTTCGGGAGCGCACCTCAACCCGATCATCACCCTGGTTGACCGGTACCTCGGCGGCGTTTCAACCCGCGATACGCTCGCGTACTGCTGCGCCCAGACGCTGGGTGCGGGAGCGGGTGTGATGGTCGCGAACGTGATGTTCTCGCTTCCTTTCGTGCACATCTCGACACGGATCCGAAGCGGCGGTGGGCAGTGGCTCGGGGAAGTGGTCGCGACCTTCGGATTGGTATTGATCGTCGTAGGGATGGCTCGATCGAGGAGGACGGTGGCCACTCCATTCGCCGTTGGCCTCTACATCGGAGCGGCGTACTTCTTCACCAGTTCCACCAGCTTCGCAAACCCAGCAGTGACCTTAGGGCGTACCTTGACGGATACGTTCGCCGGGATCGCCCCGCGATCCGCGCCAGCGTTCTTGCTGGCGCAGATCGCAGGTGGCGTCCTTGGGGTGGTCGTGGCGAAGGCGCTGTATCCAACTTCGAGCGCTGTCGTTGAGGACGAGCTGATCGCTCCGGACGTGGACCGATGACAGCGGGAGGGAAGCTTGGTCTGATGAGGAGGTCCTCCATGATCGCCCCGTGAGACGCCACCCACGCCGTCCCGGTTACGACTGCTGTGGCGAGGGTTGCTGAACCTGGATTCATATCTGATCGGTGCTGCGGTCTGTTGGGGGCTGGGCACGGTTCTGAGCAAGTACGCGCTCGGCGGCGCCGATGCGGCTCTTCTGCTCCCGATCCAGCGACGCCCACCCGAGCACTTCGCCCCTTTGAGGGCTAGGCGTCCCTATACTTCGGCGCATCATGTCGTCGACGGAGAAGACACAGTGGTCCGACCTCTATGAAGAGGTCGTCCTCACGGGCCTGTGCACGGGGTGCACGGCATGCATCGTCGCGTGCCCGTTCCATGTCCTGGACTACCAGGACGGCGTCCCGGTGCAGCTCCAACCGGAAGGCCCCGCCGGTTGCTCACACGGCGACAAGGGGTGCGACATCTGCACCCGGGCCTGCCCCCGCTTCCGCGATTGGGAGTCCGAGATCGACATCTCGATGTTCGGGCAGGCGCGCAGGCCCGAGGAACTCATCGGCCAGCACCGGGAGATCGTGCTCGGCCGGGCCACGGATCAAGAGTCGCTCATGGTCGGCCAGGACGGCGGGGTTGTCTCCGCGCTCCTCATCTGGGGCCTTGCCAGCGGCGACATCGACGGCGCGTGCACGTCGAAACTCTCCGACGAACGGGCATGGGACGCCGAACCAGCGGTCGTGACCGACCGCGCCGGAGTCCTGGCGACGGCGGGCTCCCGCTACACCTATTCGGCCAACCCGCTGGCTTTGATCAAGGCCGCCGAGCTGGGGCTATCCAAGGTCGCCCTCGTGGGCATGAGCTGCCAGGCGAGCGTGACCGGCAGCATGGAGGCCAGGCGGGTGAACAAATGGCGGAAGAAGATCGCGTGGACGTTCGGGCTCTTGTGCTCCAAGACGTTCACCTATGACGGCTTGATGAACCAGATCGCGCAACAGGAACTGGGCCTGAAGCTCGATGAGATCGTGCGGGTGAACATCAAAGGCAAGCTCCTCTTCTATACGGACGATGGCAACGAACACATCTACCCGCTGAAAGACGCCCATCGGTTCACCCGCCCCGGATGCCTCCATTGCCCCGATTTCGCCGCGGAGCACGCGGACATCTCATTCGGCGGACTCGGCCAGTCCGACGGATGGACGCTCACGATCATCCGAACGGAACGGGGAGCAGAGATCTGGCAGCGGGCCCTTGCCGACGGCGTGATCGAGGCGCGCCCGGCCTCGGAGGACCCCAAGGCGGTAGAACTCATGTTCAAGCTCGCGGCCAAGTCCCGGGACCGGTGGCCGGAGCCCGGCGTCGTGGCAACAGCGGCTCCTGGGCCCGGCGTGGTCCCTGAACGGGCGTAGCGGGCACCCGGCCAGATAGCTGCACCGCGGGGGACTTCACCCAGCCCCACAGCCGCCGATACTGCAGGGGAGCCCTGAGGGTTCCACTCCAAGATGCACCAAGGAGGATATGTGGCCGATACGGCGGCCCACGCAGGCACCACGCCAGCGCTTCGGCGCGAGGCCATATTGGAGGCGGTCGCCTACACGGCCGAACGCCTGCTGCTGACGCCCGATTGGCGCGAGGCGGTGGATGACGTGCTGGCCCGCCTCGGGGAGGCCATCGGCGTCTCGCGGAGCTACATCATCGCGAACTCGACGAATCCAGATGGCAAGCTCGCTGCCACGGCGGCGTTCGAATGGAGCGCTCCCCGCGTGGAGCCACAGATCGGGGTGAATCCATTCCTCATGGCGTCTGCGTGGGAGGACGGACACCAGCGGTGGGCGGATGCACACGCGCGGGGCGAGGCGATCTGCAGCCTCGTACGCGAGCTTCCTCCGGGCGAGCGCCCCGAACTCGAGCGACAGGGGATCCTCTCGATCCTCGAGTACCCGGTGTTCGTGGGCGAGGAGTGGTGGGGGTGTGTCGGGCTCGACGATTGCGTCACCGAGCGGAACTGGTCTGCTGCGGACATCGACGGCGTGCGCGCCGCCTCGACGGTGCTGGCGGCGGCGATCGCGCGGCAGCGTTCGGACGAACAACTGCGCGAGGCCGAGGAGCGCTACCGCACGTTCGTTGAGCGGATCCCCGCCGTCACGTACACCGACGTCTCCCTAGACGGCGCGATCCAGATGGGCTTCGTGAGCCCGCAGATCGCCGCCGTGCTGGGCTATGAACCTGGACGGTTCATCCAGGACCCATCGCTGTGGGTCTCGTTGATCCACCCCGAGGACAGGGCTCGTCTTGACACCGTCCAGGCGTTCGATCCGAACGACCAGAGCGCCTTCGACGATGAATATCGGATGCGTTCCGCCGACGGGAGTTGGGTCTGGGTCCACGACACGTCGACCCCCGTTCGGGGTCCGGACGGCGAGATCGGCTACTTCCTCGGGTTCATGACCGACATCACCCAGCGCAAGTCGGCCGAGGAGCGCCTGCGGCGCACCGAGGACCGGTACCGCGTGCTCATCGAACAGATGCCTTCTGTCACCTACACCAGCACGGTCGAAGGCAGGGATCACCACGGGGCCGCGATGGACTACGTCAGCCCGCAGGTGAAGCTGCTCACCGGCTACGCAGCAGACGAGTGGCTCTCCAGCCCCGCCTTCTACCGCGAGATCGTGCACCCGGACGATCTCCCGGCGCTGAGCGCCGCCATAGAGCTGAGCGAGACCGAAGGCGTCCCGATGGCCGTCGACTACCGCATCGTCCGGCCCGATCACAGCATCGTATGGGTTCACGAGGAGGCGGTCCTGGTCGAGGGCGCGCCTGGACGGCCTTCGTACTGGCAGGGCTTCATGCTCGACATCACCGAGCGCCGCCGCGCCGAGGAGCAGGTCGAGTCCGCCGAGGAACGCTTCCGTCTCCTGGTCGAAGGAACCCCGGCCATCACGTATCAAGAACTGCCCTCGCCCACCGGCGAGGCGAACGCAACCTTGATCTACGTCAGCCCGCAAGTGAATACCATCCTTGGCTACGAGCCCTCGGAGTGGGCGACGGTCCCCGGATTCCGGCTGAGCGTCATGCACCCCGACGATGTCGATGCGGTGCTCGAGCTCGGAGGAGCGACCTCGCTCAGCGGCGAGGCCTATCGGCAGGACTACCGGATGATCGCCGCCGATGGTCGCGTCGTATGGTTCCACGACGAGTCGCATCTGGTCCGCGACAGCGAAGGCAAGTTGCTCATGTGGCAGGGCGTGATGATCGACATCACCGAGCGGAAGGAAGCCGAGGCACGCCTTGGCCAGGCAGAGGAACGGTACCGGCTCCTCGTCGAGCACATCCCGGCGATCATCTACGCCGAACCGATCCCCTGGAACCGGACCCAGTGGTACATAAGCCCACAGGTGGAAGAGATCCTGGGCTACACCGCCGACGATTGGCGGGGGGAGGAGGCCTTCTGGGCGGACCACCTTCACCCGGGGGACCGCGAGTGGGTGATCGCGTCCAACCGGCACTCGAACAGCACCGGCGAACCGTTCCTGGAGGAGTATCGGTTCCGGCGGGCGGACGGCTCTTACATGTGGCTGCACGATGAGGCGGCTCGTGTGAGCGATGCCGACGGGATGCCGCTCTTCTGGCAGGGCGTCTTCGTGGATATCACCGCCCGCCGGGCCGCAGAATCCCAACAGCGCGAAGCCGAGGCGAGGTTCCGCACGTTGGTCGAACACCTGCCGGCGATCGTCTATGCCCAAGGCTTGGTGCCGGCGACGGATGACCTGTACCTGAGCCCACAGGTCCAGGAGATCCTTGGTTACTCCGTCGAGGAGTGGCGGAACACGATGAACTTCTGGCAGGACCATCTGCACCCCGAGGACCGGGAGCGCGCGCTGGCAGAGAGCAGGAGAACCGACGACACCGGCGAGGCATACCTGGACGAATACCGGCTCCGCGCGGCCGACGGGACCTATCGCTGGATGCACGATGAGGCAGGGTTGGTCAGAGATCCGTACGGGACACCGCTGTATTGGCAGGGCGCCATGTTCGACATCACCGAGCGCCGAACGGCAGAGGAGCAGCTCCGCCAAGCGGAAGAGCGCTATCGCGCGGTTGTCGAACACATCCCCGCAGTCATCTACGTCGAGAGCCTCGATGCCGATCCCAACCGGCTGTTCATCAGCCCGCAGATCGAGACGATGTTCGGCTACACGGCCCACGAGTGGACGTGGACACCGGATTTCTGGATCGATCACGTGCACCCCGAGGACCGTGCGCGCGTCGAGGAGATCGACGCCGCGTCGAACCGGAGCCAGGAAGCGTTCGGCATGGAATACCGCCTGCAGATCGCCGACGGGAGCTGGATCTGGGTGCACGATGAAGCGACCTACCTTCGCGGCCCCAGTGGCGACGATTTCTGGCAGGGCTTCATGCTCGACATCACCGCGCGCAAGGAGGCCGAGACCCAGGTGAGGGACGCGGAGGAGAAGTTCCGTTCGATCGTTGAGCAGAACCGCGCCGTTTTCTACATCCAGGAGATCGACCCGCAGACGCAGCTCTCGCAGACCACCTACGTCGCCCCGGGCCACGCGGACCTGATCGGCTACACCAGCGACGAGGTCGAACGCGACCCCGGACTCTGGCTCAGCATCGTGCATCCGCAGGATAGGGAACGGGTCAGCAGCGAGGACCGCGCCTCGAACGAGGGGACGGTGGGGGAACAGGTGTCGATGGAGTATCGGATGATCCACCGGGACGGGCACATCGTCTGGGTACAGGACGAGGCACGGCTCGTGCAGATCGGCGCCGGAGAGCCGCATTGGCAGGGGTTCCTCTTGGACGTGACCGAGCGCAAGGAGGCCGAGGCCCAGCTCGCCCACGCGCTCGAGGTCGAACGGGACGCAACGCAGCAACTCCGCGCGCTGGACGAGATGAAGAACACGTTCCTCCAGGCGGTCTCGCACGACCTCCGAACGCCGCTTGCCGCCATCCTGGGACTCGCGATCACCCTCGAACGAGGGGACGTGCATCTGTCCGAGGACGACGCGAAGGACCTCGCGCGCCGGATCGCCGACAACTCACGGCGGCTGGACCGCCTGGTGACGAACCTCCTGGACCTGGATCGCCTGGCCCGGGGGATCGTCGCGCCGAAGCTTCACAACGCGGACGTGGGCGCGCTGGTGCGCCGCCTCCTTGCCGAGTCCGAACTGATCGCCGGCTCCCGCCTGCAGACGGACATCCAGCCGGTAGTCATCCCCATCGATTCCGCGAAGGTCGAGCGGATCGTCGAGAACCTGCTGGCGAATACCGTTCGACACACGCCGAGCAACGCCACGATCTGGGTGAGCGTCGCGCCCTCGGAAGGCGGTGCGCTCCTCATGATCGAGGACGACGGCCCGGGCGTGGCCGAGGAACTTCGCGAGACGATCTTCGAGCCCTTCCAGCAAGGCCCCGACGCGCCGCAGCACTCCCCCGGCGTGGGTGTCGGGCTCACCTTGGTGCGACGGTTCACCGAGCTCCACGGTGGACGAGCATGGGTGCAGGAGCGCGAGGGTGGCGGCGCGTCGTTCCGCGTGTTCCTCCCGGCTGTTGAACCGCCGGCCCCGATGACGTCAACGGGCCTGGAGTAGCGAGAGCTACACGGCCTCCCACGCGGCAACCACCGGGTGGTCGACGGCGGCCGGACCCACCTGGGCCGCGCCCCCCGGCGACCCGACGCCCGATACGGTGAACCACTCGGCGTTGACGGGCGTGAACTGCTTCCATTCGCTCGGGACGTCGTCCTCGTAGAAGATGGCTGTTACCGGGCACGCCGGCTCACACGCGCCGCAGTCGACGCACTCGTCGGGGTGGATGTAGAGCATGCGCGGGCCCTCGTAGATGCAGTCGACCGGGCATTCGTCGACGCAGGCGCGGTCCTTCACGTCGATGCAGGGTTCGGCGATGGTGTAGGTCATGGCTCGCTAGCTCCTTTTCTACGGTCTCGACCGTACAAACTAGAGTCTACGCGCAGAACCGCAGGTGGCAACCAGGCGGGATGGTCCGGAGGTCAGGGGCCGGGCGCGAGGGCGGTAAGGGTGGTCCGGACGCTTCCGAGCGGGTCGGATCCCGCCGCGACCGGATAGAGCACCGGAAGGTCCACCCCCGCCTCTCGGTAGGCGGCCAGCCGTAGGTGCGCCGCGGCTGGGTCCCCGGTCAGGGCGATGGCATGGATCAGGGCGACGGGCACGTCTTCCGGCCGGCCCGCCCGGACCGCGTCGGCCGCCACCGAGGCCTGCGTTCCGAGCCCCATCGCCTGGAACTGACGGGCGTAGGCCGGGTAGCCGGCGTACTCGCCGGTCGCTCGTTGGAGCGCCCTCATGGCCGCAGGCGCGTCCGTCCCGAGGCTCGCACGGATGTAGGCCGCCACGGTGACGGCGCCCGGATCGCGGCCGGCCCGCTCGGCGCCCACGGCAAGCTGGGATCGCGCGGCCACCACCCGCTCGGGCGTGCACCAATTGAGGAGCACGCCATCGGCGATCTCGCCGGCGAGGGCAACCGCCTTCGGTCCCAGGGCCGAGATCCAGATCTGCGGCTGGGACGCCAGGGTGAGCGAGAGCGTGAACGCCCGCCCATCCATGACGACCGGTTCCCCCTGGAACGCGGAACGGATCGCCGCGACCACCGCTCGCAACCGGTCCAGCGCGCCCTGAGTGGCGGCTCCGGTGCCAAGGCCTACGATCGCGCGTCCGCCGGAGCGTTCATGCACCGTCGCGGCGGCCATGGCGGTGATCGGGAGCGTTCGAGCATCCATCGGCACGATCCCGGTCCCCAAGGCCAGCGTCGACGTTTCACCCGCGAGCGCCGTGAGCGCGGCGAACGCGTCCCGGCCGGTGATCTCGGGCAGGAAGACGGCGCGATAGCCACCGGTCTCTGCATCCCGCGCCAGGCGTGCGAAGTCAGGCCACGGCCAGGGATCGCGGACCGCGAAGGCGGTTCCCGAGAGTTGTCGACCGGCGGACATCCGTGCATGGTGCCATGGAGATGGAGCCGGTGACGTTCACGACACAGGATGGGGTTCGGCTGGAGGGCGAACTCCGAAGGCCCGACGCCCCGCCGGCGGGTACCGCGATCATCTGCCATCCCCATCCCCGGCACGGCGGCAGCAAGGACCACCCTCTCCTCTGGGCGATGCGGAACGACCTCGCCGGCATCCGTGGGTTCGCGGTGCTCGCCTTCAACTTCCGCGGCGTGCTCGGTTCGGCAGGGACCTACGGCGCCGGTCACGACGAGCTGCGGGACGTGCAGGCGGCGATCACGCACGTCAGGGGCATAGCGCCGGATGTCCCGACGGTGGTCGCCGGCTGGTCTTTCGGTGCGAACGTCGCCCTTCGCGAAACGCTGGACGATGAGCGGGTGTCCGGACTGGCTGTGATCGGCCTGCCGATCGAACCGCAGGACCTCAGCCTCCCCGCGTTGCCGGAGGCCTCCGTACTTCGTGTTCGGGGTCTCCCAACACTGATGGTCGCGGGCGAGAACGACGAGTACTGCCCGCGCGAGCGGTTAGAGGCCTACTCGGCGGCCGCAGGTGCCACCGCTGCAGTGGTGCAGGGAACCGATCACTACTTCTGGCGACGAGAGCGCGATGCGGCGGCGCTGATCGGCTCGTTCGCGGCCGGCATCGTCGCCTGAACCGCGATCTCACCCGAGCGTGCCGTGGCCGTTCTCCTTCGCGTGCCCATTGGCACGGGGGTCCATCCGGCGTTTCCGCCTCGGCGACCGACGTACTCGGCCGCGTTCGGGATCGCGCGGCGGCGAGGCCAAGCCGGGCTCGACGAGCCTACGGGGCGGGGACGTCGAGGACCCGGGGCGATGCTTGCGAAGTATCAACGCCGCCCCCGCAACGACCACGACGATGCCGCCACCGATCGGCCAGCCTGCCCACATGCCGTCAGAGGATACGGTCATCCGTTCGCGCCGCCCGGAGGGAGGCGACCGGGGATGGCGAAGGAGAACGTGCTCCCCTCCCCCAACCTGGAGTCCGCCCAGATCCGGCCTCCATGGGCACGCACGATCTCGCGGCAGATCGCCAGACCCAGGCCACCGCCCCCTTCGCTGGTCCGCGCGCCCTCGCCGCGAACGAACCGATCGAAGATCCTGGGCAACATCGCGACGTCCAAGCCGGGCCCGTGATCACGAACGGTCACGCCCGCATCTCCCCCTTCCTCCCACGTCCGCACCTGGACGACGCTGCCCGGGGGCGAGAACGCGACGGCGTTGGCAAGCAGGTTCGTCAAGACCTGATCCAGACGGGAGGGGTCACCGACAACGATCGCGGGCACTTCGGCTTCCAACGCGAACGTGACCCGTGCAGCCGCGGACAGCGCCGAGAGCGAGGTGATCGCGTTCGCGGCAGCATGTGCCAAGGAGACCTGCTCCCGGGCCAGCGACAAGCTCCCCTCGTCGATCCTGGCCAGTGTCAACAGGCCTTCGACGATGAGTCGCACCCGCTCCACCTCTTCACGGGTGCTCACGAGCACGTCGCGCGAGCCCTGGTCCAGCGTCGGAGACCGTAGGCTGACGTCGAGTTCGGTCAGCATCACCGCCAGCGGCGTTCGCAACTCGTGCGAGGCATCCGCGACGAACCGATGCTGCTCGTCAAGGCTTGCCTGCGCCCTGCTGAGCAGATCGTTGAGGGTTTCGGCCAGCCGCTGTAGCTCGTCCGAGGTTGCCGGCACGCGGATCCGCCCCGACAGGTCCGCGGTTCCCAGTTCACGAGCCTCGCGGGTCATGTCGCTCACCGGCCCGAGCCCACGCCCGGCAAGCGCCCAGCCACCCGCCGCGGCCAGGGCCACGACCGCCGGGCCTGCGATCAGGAGGAGCACGAGCAGCCGGTGCACGGACCGCTGCACGTCATCGAGCGAGGCGGCAACGACGATGGCATCCAGGCATCCGCTCGCCGATAGACGAACGGCCAGGACGCGGAAGCTCTCGGCGTCCGGGCCGATCGCGACGGTGCGCCGAGTGTCACTGCCGGAGAACACCGGAGTCAGCTCCGTTCGTGAGAGCAGGGCGGCGTTGGCGATCGCGTCACCGCTCGATTCGACGACCGCGCCGGTCGGATCCACCAGCTGCGCCCCAACCTCGCCTGAGGACAGACCCTTCGACAGCACGCCGCTCACGTCACGGAACTCCCCTTCGCACCCCGAGCGCAGGCCCAGTGAGATCTGCGCCGCCCGGATCGAGAGCGCCTGGTCGGTGGCACGCACGAGATCCGCTCTGAGCCGGACCAGGAGGAATCCACCCAGTGCCAAGAGGATCATCGCGAGCAGCGCGACGTACCACGCCGTCAACCGGAGTCGGATCGGGACGTTCATCGGTCCGCCGGGGGGCCGGTCAGATCCAGCACGTACCCGACCCCGCGCACGGTCCTGATCAACGGCCGGCCGAACGGCTCTTCGAGCTTGCGCCGCAGGTATCCGACGTAGACGTCGATCACGTTCGAGGACCCTCCGAAGTTGTAGTCCCAGACATGTTCCAAGATCCGGTCGCGGCTGAGGACCTCACCCGGGCGCCGCATGAGGAACTCCAGCAGTGCGAACTCGCGCGCGGACAGCTCGACCCTGGTGCCCGCGCGCGAGACGGTGTGCGCCGCAGGATCCAACTCGACGTCACCTGCGACCATGACCGCCGGCCGTTCCAGCGGGCCGCGGCGCAGCAACGCCCGGAGCCGTGCCAGCAGCTCCCCGAACGCGAACGGTTTCACCAGGTAGTCGTCGGCCCCTGCGTCCAATCCGCGGATCCGGTCGTCCACAGCGTCGCGCGCGGTGAGCATGACGACCGGTACCCACCTGCCCGCAGCCCGCATCTCCCGGCACACCGAGAACCCGTCGCGGCCGGGGAGCATCACATCGAGGACCACGGCGTCGTAGTCACCGACAAGGGCGCGTGACAGCCCGTCTTCGCCGTCCGCGGCGATGTCCACCGTGTGTCCCTCTTGTTCCAGACCGCGGCGGATGGCACGCGCCATCTTCGGTTCGTCTTCAACGAGCAGGATCCGCACAGCACCTCCGATAACGAGTGTGGCGGCCGCAACATGAGAGAACGATGAGGGTTGCCTGAGACTTCGATGTTCTCATGAGCCTCTCACCGTCCTCCTCGTATCACTGACGCCATGCGAACCCGAGGAGGTCCACGGATGAGAACGACGGGATGGATGGCGGGGGTCACGCTCGCAGCGGTGTTGACAGCCTGTTCGAACAGCAGCACGGTCACTCCCACACCGACCGCAGCCAGACCGAGCACACCGCAGCATCAGACCACCCCGGCCAGCGCCACGCCCGCAGCACCATCCCAGACGGCCGTTGCGGTGGAGCAACATCCCCCGGGAGACATCTCGGACACGATCGCCTACGTCGCACACAGCAGCACGAAAGGCGGCTTCAGCATCAAGGTCCCCGAGGGGTGGGCGGAAACCCACTCGGCCGCGGCCGTCAACTTCACCGACAAGCTGAACACCGTCAACGTGAGCTGGACGCCGGCGACGTCGGCCCCGACCATCACGAGCGCGAAGAAGACGGAAGTGCCGATGCTGCAGCAGAGCGTCCTCGCCTTCCAGCTCAAGAGCGTCACCACCGCAACCCTTCCCGCCGGGCCGGCGGTTCTCATCACGTACGAGGACAACAGCCAGCCCAGCGCCGTTACCGGCAAGCAGTACCGGGAGACGGTCTTGCGCTACGAGTTGTTCCACAACGGTCAAGAGAAGGTGCTGACGCTGCTCTCGCCCGTCGGGGCGGACAACGTCGATCCGTGGCGGATAGTAACGGAGAGCCTCCAGTGGAAATGACGGCAGAGCCGGCGACCGCAACCGAGCCGATCCTGGAGGCGCGGGAGCTGTACCGTTTCTTCCACTCGGGAGACGATGAAACCTTCGCGCTCCGCGGGGTCTCGATGGACGTGATGCCGGGCGAGATGGTCGCAGTTGTGGGGCCGAGCGGGAGCGGAAAGTCGACGTTGCTCGCCTGTCTCGCGGGTCTCGATGAGCCCGACGGCGGGTTCGTACGTGTTGCAGGGCAGCGGCTCACCAGACGTACCGAACCAGTTCGATCGGCGCTTCGTGCCCGATGGATCGGGATGCTCCTGCAGTCGGGGAACCTCTTGGATCACCTGAGCGTGGCGCAGAACGTCGGCGCCGCACAGGCGCTCGCCCGCGAGGCCGACGCCATGTCCGTGGGGACCCTCCTCTCCGGCGTCGGCCTCGCGGAGCGGGTCCATTCCCGGCCCGCCACGCTTTCGGGAGGAGAGGCGGCGCGCGCCGGGCTCGCGGTCGCGCTCGCCAACGACCCTCCGCTGCTCCTTGCAGACGAACCGACAGGCGAGGTGGATCAGGCCAATGAGTCGATCCTTCTCGACCTCCTTCGGGCGCGCGCTGACTCGGGCAACGCGGTGGTGCTCGTCACGCACAGCGACCGAGCCGCCCGCGCCGCAGACCGCATCGTGCACCTCAGTGACGGAAGGATCGACAATGGATGACGTCCTCGTGAGAGCTGTGGCCCTCACACGAACCTATGTGGCCGGCAGAACTACCGTGACCGCCGTCGCCGACGCCACGTTCACCATCCGGCCCGAAGACCGGGTCGCCCTCATGGGCCCCTCCGGGAGCGGGAAGACCACCCTCTTGCACTTGATGGGTGGCCTCGACAGCCCGTCCTCGGGCGAGCTGTCCTGGCCCTTGATCGGCCCGGCGAACGCCCTTCGTCCCGGACCGGTTTCCATGGCCTTCCAGGGTCCGAGCCTGCTCCCGCCGCTCAGCGTCATCGAGAACGTGGCGCTCCCGGTGCTCCTTGCCGGCGGAACCGAACGCGACGCGGCAGCCGCAGCCGCCCGTCTCCTCGGCGTGTTCGATCTCGCCGAGCTGGCGGACAAGCTTCCCGAGGAGATCAGCGGTGGCCAGCAGCAACGCGCCGGCCTCGCGCGAGCCCTCGCGGGCGAGCCCGCACTCCTCCTCGCCGACGAGCCGACCGGCCAGCAGGATCAGGCGACGGGCTCCCGCATGATGGACGACCTCATGCTCGAGGCCGACCGGATCGGCTGTGCCGTGGTGATCGCCACGCACGATCCCGGCGTTGCCGCCGTCTGCAAGACCCGCTGGTCAGTCAAAGATGGCCTCCTGACCACGGAGGCGCCGGCATGGGCCTGACGTGGATGCGTGGATTGCTGCGGCGCCGAACCGGCCGGCTGATCGGTCACGCGGCCGGCGTCGCGCTCGTCGTACTGCTCCTTGGATCACTCGGAACCTTCTTCACGGCCGCGCGCGGCCGGATGACCTCGCAGGCCTACGCCGCGGTGCCCGCCGACTGGCAGATCCTCCTCAGCGACGGAACGAACGCAGCGCCAGCTGTCAAGACCGTATCCGCTTCGTCGGGGGTCACGAGCGCCCAACCCGTCCAGTTCGCCGACACGACGGGATTCAAGGCGACCATCGCCGGCACGACCCAGACCACGGGTCCGGGCAAGGTCCTCGGACTGCCCTCGGGGTTCGCTGCGACCTTCCCGGGTGAGATCCGTCCTCTAGTGGGGGCCGCGGACGGCGTGCTGTTGTTCCAGCAGACAGCCGCGAACCTCGGCGCCTCGGTCGGCTCCACCGTGTCGTTCGGACTACCCGGAGGCGGGTCCGTGTCCGAGACCGTTGCCGGGATCATCGATCTGCCGTTCTCGGACTCGCTGTTCCAATCGATCGGCGTGGCCCCCGGTGCGGCGCCGCAGGCGCCGCCGGACAACGTGATGCTCCTTCCAAGCTCCACCTGGCAGCAGGTCTTCGCCTCGGCTCCCTCCGGCACGACCGCCACGCAGGTCTTTGCGAAGCTCTCGCCGAGCCTGCCGACCGACCCGGGCGAGGCGTTCGCCGACGTGGTGGCGCGCGCCAAACACGTCGAGGCCGCGCTTTCCGGCGGCGGGCTGGTCGGCGACAACCTGGGAGCGCAGCTCGACGCCACCCGTGGGGATGCGATCTACGCCGAGTTGCTCTTCCTGTTCCTCGGTCTCCCGGGCGTGATCATCGCCGGACTCCTGACCAGCGTCATCGCTTCGAGTGGACGCGAACGGCGCCGGCGCGAGCAGGCGTTGCTCCGGGTGCGCGGCGCGTCTCCCCGTCAGATCGGGCGGCTGGCCGTCTGGGAGGCCGGGATGACCGGCGTTGCAGGAGTCGCGCTCGGTCTGGCCGGCGGTGCGCTGGTTGGTCGGATCGCGTTCGGAACCTCAAGCTTCGGCGCGACGGCGGCCCAGGCGTTCGGCGTGGCGATCCTCGCGGCGGCCGGTGGGATCGCGCTGTCGCTAGCAACCGTCGTGATCCCCGCGTGGCACGACGCGCGGATCCTCAGCGTTGCGGATGCCCGTGCCATCGTCGGCGAGCAGAAACGTCCCCTTTGGGTGCGAACCTACGTCGACGTGCTGGCGCTCGGTGCCGGCGGCCTGATCTATTGGCAGGCGGTCAAGAGCGGCTATCAAGTCGTCCTGGCGCCTGAAGGCGTGCCCACGATCTCGGTGAGCTACTTCACGCTGCTCGCCCCGCTCCTGTTCTGGGTCGGCGCCGCGCTCCTCATCCGGCGCCTCGGCGGTGCGGCTCTCGAACATGGCCGACGCATGCTCTCCCGGCTGGTTCGGCCGATGGCCCGCGGGCTGTCGGGTGTGGTGAGCGCCGGCATGTCACGCCAGCGCCGGCCGCTCGCCCGCGGCCTCACGCTGATGGCGCTCGCGGCCTCCTTCGCGGTGAGCGTCGCCGTCTTCAACACGACCT
>JBDTXD010000004.1:0-18950 GCA_040006375.1 Actinomycetota bacterium | reverse complement strand
GCATGTTGCCGGCATCCATCGAACCCTCGGCTGCGCCGGCCCCGACGATGGTGTGGAGCTCGTCGATGAAGGTGATGACCTCGCCGTCAGAGTCGGAGACCTCTTTCAGCACCGCCTTCAGCCGTTCCTCGAACTCACCCCGGTACTTCGCGCCGGCCACCATGGCACCGAAGTCCAGGGCGATAAGCCGCTTGTGTTTGAGCCCCTCGGGAACGTCACCGTCGACGATCCGAAGCGCCAGGCCTTCGACGATCGCGGTCTTGCCGACACCCGGCTCGCCGATGAGCACGGGGTTGTTCTTCGTTCGGCGTGAGAGCACCTGGATCACGCGGCGGACCTCCTCGTCCCGGCCGATCACCGGATCGAGCTTGCCGCTCCGCGCGGCCTCGGTGAGGTCCCGCCCGTACTTCTCCAGCACCTGCAGCTTGTCCTCGGGATCCTGGTCCGTCACGCGCCGACGGCCACGGACCTCGGCAAGTGCTGCGAGGACGCCGTCGCGGGTGAGACCCGCGTCGGAGAGGACGCGCGCGGCCGCCAGATCGGGGGACGCGAGCAGGGCGAGGATGAGGTGCTCGGTCGATATGTACTCGTCCGTGAGCGCCTCGGCCTCTGTGCCGGCGGTATCGAGCAGCCGCGAGGCCGCGGCAGACAGACGGGGATCGTTCTGCGCACCGACGTAGACCTTGGGGATCCGGTCGAGCGCCTCTTCGGTCTTCGACCGGATCGCGCTCGGGTTGGCGCCGAGCTGGTGCAAGAGCGGGTAGACGATCCCGTCGGGGTCGCCGAGGAGTGCCATGAGCAGGTGCTCGGGTTCGATGCTCTGGTGATTGCGGGCGACCGCCTGGGCGTGCGCCTCCTGCAGCGCCGTCTGCGACTTGATGGTCAGCTTGTTGGGATCCATCTCAATCCCCATCCTCAAGGTCGTGTCTCGTCATCGCGTACATGGCATAGTCCGCGGCCGCGCCGTCGGCCGCAGACGGCCAGAACCCGCGCAAGACGCCCTCGAACGTGAACCCGGCGGCCTCGGCGGCGCGCCGCATCGCGGCGTTCGCGACGTCGGTGCTCAGTTGCACCCTGTGCGCCTCCTCCTTCTCGAACAGGTGCCCGGTCATCAACGACAACGCGTCGCGTCCGATCCCCCGCCCCCGGTCGGCTGCATCGAATAGCGTGATGCCGATCTCGAAAAGGCTTACGAGGTAGGGGTCGCGCCGGCCCTGGATATCGCCCACAACCCGGCCGTTTGCCTCGATCGCGAGCTCGACCACGAGGGATGTCTCTGCACGCAGGCGTGTCTGTAGTCGTCGAAGGACATCCACCTCGGATTCCCCGGCGAGAGCCCACGGCATCGAGGCGTGAGCCACCGATGGAAGTTCCGCCTCCGTGAGCGGACGCAGCGTTACGTGGGCACCCACCAGCTGCGTCATCTCTGGTCACCCTGTTCCCAGGAGGGGAGGAACACGCTCCGGAGCGGAACGATCTGCGTGCCCGTCTCTCGAACGGTCATCCGGCGGGCTGCGCGCCGGGACACCCGCAGCTGCCGTTCCAGTTCCTCGGTTCGGTGACGCGCGGCGTCCAACTCCGCTCGCATCTCGATGATCATCTTCACCCCGGCCAGGTTGATGCCCTCATCCTGACTCAGCGCCTGGATCTGGCGGAGCAGCTCGATGTCACGGTCCGAGTACCGACGGGTGTTGCCGGCCGTGCGCTGTGGCTGCACCAGCCCCTTCCGCTCGTAGATGCGCAGGGTTTGCGGATGCATGCCTGCGAGCTCAGCCGCGACGCTGATGATGTAGACGGCGCGCCCGGCCCGTTCGCGCCCGCGCGCCGCTCGGTCATCTGAGGTGTCTACCATGGCAGGCCCCTACTCCACCCCGAGCTTGGCTCGCGGTGACTCCTTCTGGACCTCCTGCAGCTGTTGCAGAAGCTTCTTCTCTTCACGGCTCAGCTTGTGCGGCACATCGACCACCACTTTCGCCAGGATGTCTCCGTGTCCGCCTTTCGTCGGCGCGCCCTTCCCTTTCACGCGGAAGGTCTTGCCCGATGGCGTTCCCGCCGGGACCTTGAGCGTGACGGGTCCGTTCAACGTCGGGACCTGCACTGCGCCTCCAAGCGCGGCCTCGGCATAGGACACCGGAAGGTCCACGGTCAGGTTGTCTCCCTTGCGGCCGAAGACCGGGTGCGGCGCGACATGCACGAGCACGTAGAGGTCGCCGGCCGGCGAACCGGGCGGGCCCGGTTCTCCGCGGCGGGCGAGCTTGATGCGCGCCTCGTCCTTCACACCTACCGGGAGCTTCACGTTCACGGTTCGCGTCCTTCGCTCAGACCCTTCGCCGTGGCACGTAGGGCACGGGTGCTCCACGATGCGGCCGGTCCCCTGACATCGCGGACAGGTCTGCGCCATCTGGAACAGGCCCTGGTTCACCGCGACCTGGCCGGCGCCACCACATCGCGGGCACGTCGCCGGGCTCGTCCCCGGCGCCGCGCCTGACCCCCTGCACGTTCTGCACGGCGCGCGGCCGTGCAGCTTGACAGCGGCGGTCGTGCCGCCCATGGCTTCGTCGAACGAGATCCGAACGTCCGTCTCCAGATCGGCGCCCCGCCGTGTCTGGGCCCGTCCGGCTCGCCGCGAGTTGCCGAACATCCCGCCCAGCAGGTCGCCGAGATCGACGTCCACCTGCTGGTAGCCGCCGGGATAGCCGCCTCCAGCACCCGACGAAGTGCCGCCGCCGAACCCGATCGGGCCCATCTCGCGCGCGCGGTCGTACTGCGTCCGCTTATCTTCATCGCCCACGACGTCGTAGGCCGCTGAGATCTCTTTGAAGCGCTCCTCCGCGTCCTTGTTACCGGCATTCGTGTCTGGATGGAACTGTTGGGCGAGTTTGCGGTAGGCCTTCTTGATGTCTGCGGCCGAGGCGTTCTTGGGCACGGCGAGGACCCCGTAATAGTCCTTCTCGAACCACTCCCGGCGGATCTCTTCAGCCATGCCCACTCACCTCCTCAGGTCCGTTCCACCCGCACGCCGGCAGGACGGAGCACCCGGCCCTTCAACGTGTAACCGGGCCGCAGGACATCGGCCACGACGGGGTCGCCCTCGCCCTCGCCCGTCTGCAGCAACGCCTCATGCTGTTCCGGATCGAAGGGCTTGCCCTCCACGTCCATCCGCTCCAGCCCCTCGGCCCGCAACGCGTCGGTGAACTTCGAGTAGACGAGTTCCACGCCATGGAGGAATCTGTCCAGGTCCGGCTTCTCCGACGCGGAGATCAGGGCGAGTTCGAAGTCGTCCAGCACCTCGAGGAGCCGCGCGAGCACGGGCGCGGCGCCCTGTTCGCGGACCTCCTGCAGCTCGCGCTGCACTCGCTTCCGGTAGTTGTCGAACTCGGCTTGCAGACGTCGAAGGTGGTCGAGGTATTCCGCGGCTTCAGCTCGTACTGACTCGATGTCGGAGGGGGCTCCAGTGCGCTCGGCCTCCGACGGATCGGTGACGGGCTCCGATGGAGAGCCCGTCACCTCCTCTTGCGCTGCGTTGGCGAAGCGTCGTTTATCCGTGACGCGGAGCCGCGGCTCCTCCTCGCCCTCACGTGGCGTCACTGGTCACCACCTTCCTCCACGATCTCGCCTTCGACCACGTCCTCGTCGGAATCAGCCGGCGATTCGCCCGACGACCCGCCAGCTTGCGAGGTGGCCTCCTCGGCCTGCCCCTGCTGATGCATCGCGCTGCCGACCCGCTCGAAAACCTTCATCACGGATTCGTGCGCACCGCGCAGCTTGTCGGCGTCGGCCTCCTGGTCGGCGAGTGCCTCCTTGAGTTCCGCGTTCGCCTTCTGTAGCTCCTCGCGCTCGGCCTCGGGCACCTTCTCGCCCCACTCGCCGAGCGACTTGTCCACCGTGTAGGTGAGCTGGTCAGCCTGGTTTCGGGCCTCGGCGGACTCGCGCCGCTTGTGGTCCTCGGCGGCGAACGCCTCGGCCTCCTTCACCATCCGGTCGATCTCGTCCTTCGAGAGCGCCGTACCGCCGGTGATCGTCATGGCCTGTTCCTTGCCGGTTGCCACGTCCTTGGCGTTGACGTTCACGATGCCGTTCGCGTCGATGTCGAAGCTGACTTCGATCTGCGGGACGCCCCGCGGCGCGGGCGGGATGCCCACCAGCTTGAACCGGCCGAGCGACTTCACGCCTGGGCTCATCACGGTTTCGCCTTCGCCTTGGAGGATGTTGATCTCAACCTCGGTCTGGCTGTCGGCGGCGGTGGTGAACGTCTCGGTCTTCTTCGTCGGGATGGTCGTGTTGCGCTCGATCATCCGCTGAAGGATGCCGCCGAGCGTTTCCACACCGAGCGAGAGCGGTGTCACGTCCAGGAGCAATATGTCCTTCACATCGCCCTTTAGGACGCCCGCCTGCACGCTCGCGCCGATCGCGACGACTTCGTCGGGGTTCACACCCTTGTGCGGCTCCTTGCCGCCCGTCAGCGACTTGACCAGTTCCTGGATCATCGGCATGCGCGTGGAACCACCGACCAGGATCACATGGTCGATCTCGGACGAGGGCTTGCCCCAATCCTTGATGGCCTGCTCGAACGGCGTCTTGCACCGCTGGACCAGATCCTCGGTCATCCGCTCGAACTCGCCGCGCGTGACCTTGATGTCCAAGTGGAGAGGACCCTCGGCGGTCGCCGTGATGAACGGCAGGTTGACGGTGGTCTCCATGACCTGGCTGAGTTCGATCTTCGCCTTCTCGGCAGCTTCCTGCAGTCGCTGCAGCGCCATCCTGTCGCTGGACAGGTCGACGCCGTGCGCATTCTTGAACGTCGTCACCAGGTAGTCGATGATCCGCTGATCCCAGTCGTCGCCACCCAGCTTCGTGTCGCCATGCGTGGCCTTGACTTCGAAGACGCCGTCGCCGATCTCGAGCAGCGAGACATCGAACGTCCCACCACCGAGGTCGAACACCAGGATGGTCTGATCGGTGCCCTGCTTGTCCAGCCCGTACGCCAGGGCAGCGGCGGTGGGTTCGTTGATGATGCGGAGCACTTCGAGCCCCGCGATGGCACCGGCTTCCTTAGTGGCCTGGCGCTGCGCGTCGTCGAAGTAGGCGGGGACGGTGATGACGGCCTGCGTCACGGTGTCGCCCAGGAAGGCCTCGGCGTCTCGCTTGAGCTTGGTCAGGATCTGCGCGCTGACCTCCTGTGGGCTCCATCGTTTCCCGTCGACGTCCAGGGACCAGGACTTCTCGCCCATGTGCCGCTTGACCGAACGGATGGTTCGATCGGGGTTGGTGATCGCTTGGCGCTTCGCGACCTCTCCAACCAAGATCTCGTTGTTCTTCGAGAACCCGACCACCGACGGGGTCGTGCGCGCGCCCTCGGAGTTCGGGATCACGACCGGTTCACCGGCCTCCAGGACCGCGACGACGGAGTTCGTGGTTCCCAGGTCGATTCCTACTGCTCGTGCCATCTGATGCCTCCTTGAACGGATTGGACTCTTGAGTGTCTACACAGGGTAGAAGTTGAGTCGGGTATTGTCATATTCCCGCCCGCGCGGGACCCGCGGACATTTCTCCTCGCGCGGGACAGCCTAGACTGCGCCCGTGATAGCGCGAGCCCTCCTCCTGGTCATCGCGCTCGCCGCGGCAGGCGGGCTGTTCGTTCGGCGGGCTCGGCTCCTGGCGCGGATGAATCAGCTGGGCAGGCCCGTCGACCGGGGAGGTGACACAGGGAAGCGGGTTGCCCGCGAAGGCAGCGAGGTGCTGGGCCAGCGGAAGCTCTTCCAGCGCCTCGGGCCCGGCGGCATGCACGCGCTCATCTTCTGGGGGTTCCTCGTCCTGCTGACCACGATCGTCGAGGCGATGGGACAGTTCGTGCGCCCGGCGTTCGCATTACCCTTCGTCGGCACCGCCGCATGGCTCGGCCTCGTGCAGGACGTGTTCGCGGCCGGGGTCCTTGTCGGTGTGGGGGCGGCGGCGTGGATCAGGCTCGTGCAGCGGCCCGAGCGGTTCGTCGGAAGTCACGCCCGCGAGGCGTTCACCATCCTGGGGCTCATCACGTGGATCATCGTCACGCTCTTCCTGCTGAAGGGTGCACGGATCGCGGACGGGCTGCAGCCGGCAACCTGGTGGACGCCGGTCTCTACGGTGGCGTCGGATCTGTTCACATGGATGTCGGCGGGGTCGGCCCACGCGTGGTTCTGGTTCTTCTTGGTGGCGCACTTGATGCTCGTGCTCGGGTTCCTCGTCTACCTCGGCTACTCCAAGCACCTCCACATCGTGACGAGCGCCATCAACGTGTGGTTCTCCTCCACGAAGCCGAAGGGCGCGCTGACGCCCCTCAAGATCGAGATGGAGGCGCTCGAAGCGGGAACACAGTCACTCGGCGCGGAGACCATCACCGATCTCTCGCGGAAAGAGCTGCTGGACCTCTACGCCTGCACGGAATGCGGTCGTTGCCAGAGCGTATGCCCCGCATGGAATACCGGCAAGCCGCTCAGCCCCAAGCTGCTGATCATGAACCTGCGCGATCATCTCTTCGAGGTCGGCCCCGACATGGTTGCAGCCGCGGCGCGCGGAGAGGCGGTTGATGGCGTGGCGCTGGTCCCAGGCGTGATCGACGACGACGTCGTGTGGTCGTGCACCACCTGCGGCGCGTGCGTCCAGGAGTGTCCCGTTGACATCGAGCACGTCGACACCATCGTTGACCTCCGGCGTTCGTTGGTGATGGGCGAGTCGCGCTTCCCAGCCGAGGCGGGGGCGCTCATGCGGAACCTCGAGAACACGTCCAACCCCTGGGGCATGCCACAGTCCCAGCGCGCCGATTGGGCGGTGGGTCTGAACGTGCCCCTGGTGAGTGGCGATGCCCCCGAGTACCTGTACTGGGTCGGGTGCGCCGGTTCGTTCGACGAACGGGCGAAGAAGGTGGCGCGGGCCGTGGCCGAGCTCCTCACGATGGCCGGCGTCGACTACGCGATCCTCGGGCCGCAGGAGTCGTGCACCGGAGATCCGGCGCGCCGGATGGGCAACGAATTCCTCTTCCAGACGCTGGCCGAAACCAACGTCGAGACCCTGGCCGCCGCGAACGTCAAGAAGGTCATCACGAACTGCCCCCACTGCTTCAACACCCTCCGGAACGAATATCCGGCATACGGCGGGACCTACGAGGTCATCCACCATTCCGAACTCCTGGCCGATCTGGTTCGTTCGGGGCGGCTGACGCCGAGCGTGCCCGTGGATGCCCTGACGACGTACCACGACCCCTGCTACCTGGGCCGGCACAACCAGGTGTACGAAGCGCCGCGGAGCGTGCTCGAGGCGATCCCGGGGATGACGACCTTGGAGATGCCGCGCTGCGAGAAGAACGGATTCTGTTGCGGGGCAGGTGGTTCTCGCATGTGGCTCGAGGAGAAGATCGGCAAGAGGATCAACGTGGAGCGGATGGACGAAGCCGCATCCACGGGAGCGGACACCGTGGCCGTGGCCTGCCCGTACTGCGTGATCATGCTGGACGACGGCGCGAAAGCCCGTGGCGCTGACACGAAGGTGCTGGATATCGCTCAGATCGTGCGTGCCTCGCTGCCCTAGGGCTGATTCGCTCCGCCCCCTGGCCTCACCCTCGGTGCTTCCGGTTCAAGACATGCGGACTTTCGACCGATGAAGGGTCTAGACACAACGGCCCCGACCGGAAGGACGAGGAAGTGAGCATCCCCCGACCGCGACCCGCCGCGACCATCGCAGGCCGCGTGCAGACAGGTTCGCACCCGACCGTGCAGCATGCGGTCGAGTCGCTCCTGCTCGAAGAGCGCACGAAATGGGCGATGCACATCCACGACGGCCTCACCCAGTCGGTCACGAGCGCCATCCTTGAGATCCAGACACTGCGTCACCGCATCGAACTGGATCCGGATGACGCCACCGATACGCTGAAGGAGATCGAGGACACGATCCGAGAAGACCTTCGTCGCATCCGTGCGGTGCTGTTCGAACTTCAGGAAGGCGAGCCCAAGCCCGACCCTGCATTCGCCACGTTCGTCAATGGATTGGTGGAGCGCTGGCGGTTGCCGGCACGGGTGTCGGTCGAAGGAGATCTGGCGTTCGTGGATCAAGCCGTTATGGAGGCCGCAGAAGGCATCGTCTCGGAAGCGATCACGAACGCAGCGAAGCATTCCGGTGCCGCTGACGTAGCCGTTAGGGTCCGCATCGGAGTGGGTACGGTCACCATCGAGGTTGAAGACCGCGGCCACGGCATACCGCTGGCTGCAGTACAAGACCCGGATCAGCACTTCGGACTGCGGATGATGAAGGCCCGCGCCGAGGAGATGGGAGGGACCATCGAAATCGGATCGACGCCCGGACGCGGCACCAGTGTGGTTGCCGTGCTCCCCGTCGGAGGGCGAGGTGAAGCATGAGGATATTGATCGTTGATGACCACGCGCTCGTGCGTCGTGGCATGTATCACGTTGTATTGGAAGGCTTCCCGGACGCCGACGTCGTTGAAGCAGACGGCGCGGCCAGTGCGCTGGATCTCATGCGCGAGAAGGCCGCGGATATGGCGCTCGTCGATGTACGGATGCCGGACGCCGACGGACTCGAACTCCTCCGCTCGATGAAGGCGGATTGGCCAGACGTTCCGGTCATCATGCTTTCGACCTACGAGAACGCGCCATACGTCAAGCGCGCTCTCTCCGATGGCGCGTCCGGCTACCTCCTGAAGGACGCTACCCCCGAGGACCTGGCACAGGCCATCAACGTGGCCATGTCCGGCAGCGGCAACGTGCTCAGCCCCCGCGTCATCCAGAACCTCTTCGACGACGCGATGGACTCGGGCTCCACTAGCAGCGGCGGCGGGAACAACCGGCGCAACGAATTCAGTCTGACGGCTCGGGAGAACGACATCCTCGCGCTCCTGGCGGAAGGCAAGTCCAACCGCGAGATCGCCGGGCGACTGTTCCTGTCCGAGAAGACCGTCAAGGCGCACCTGGCTGCGATCTTCCGCAAGCTCGGCGTCACGAACCGGACGCAGGCGGCGATGGCTGCCGTGCACATGGGCGTGGGACCGGTCGTGCCGGGGTCGATGGCCCAGATCGACTGACCGAGCCGGCCGCTCAGGACTGGAAGTCGCGGAAGAACCTGCTGGGTGTGGGTCCGCGCTGGCCTTGGTACTTGTTGCCAGCCGAGCCGTAGGGCACGTCAGCTGGGGTGGTCAGCCTGAAGAAGCTGATCTGTCCGATCCTCATGCCCGGGTACAGCGTGATGGGCAGGTTCGCGACGTTGCTGAGCTCCAGCGTGAGGTAGCCGTCCCACCCGGGGTCCACGTAGCCGGCCGTTGAGTGGATCAAGAGTCCGAGCCGGCCGAGCGAGGACTTGCCCTCCAGACGCGCGACCAGATCGTCGGGGATCCCCACCCGCTCGGCGGTCGATCCCAGCACGAACTCGCCCGGGTGCAGGATGAACGGTTCGTCGGACTTGACCTCGACCAGTTCCGTGAGGTCGGGCATCTCCTGCTTCACATCGATGAACGGATAACGCGAGTTCGCGAACACACGGAACTGGCTGTCAACGTGCAGGTCGATGGACGAGGGTTGGACGCACGCAGGGTCGAATGGATCGATCACGATCCGGCCTGCATCGATCTGTTCACGGATTGTGCGGTCGGACAGGATCATCGGGCGGTGATGCTACCCGTTCCGCGAAGCGGTCACCCAGGCATCCAGGAGGGCGGTCGCGGCGCCGGAATCGATGGCCTCGGCCGCCATCGTGATCCCCTGGTCGATGCCCCCGGCCTTCCCGGCAACCTCCAGAGCTGCGCCCGCGTTGAGCAGCACGACGTCACGCCGCGGCCCGTGTTCGCCGGACAGGATCGACCGGACGATGTCCGCGCTGTGCGCGGCGTCCCCACCCGCGAGGTCCGCGTGCGTCGCCCGCGCCAGGCCGATATCGGCCGGGTCCAGGTGCACCTCGCGCACCGCTCCGTCCCGAACGTCGAGCACGGTAGAGATCCCGGTGGTGGTGAGTTCGTCCAGGCCGTCTTCGCCCCGGAACAGCTTGGCCCGAACGCCCCTGCGCGCCAGAACCTCCGCCATCAGCGGGAGCATGCGCTCGTCTGAGACGCCGATCACCTGCGCGAACGGGCGCGCGGGGTTGGTGAGCGGCCCCAGCACGTTGAAGACCGTCGGTATGCCGAGCTCCTTTCGGATAGGGCCGGCATGGCGCATCGACGGGTGGAACGTCTGGGCGAACATGAACGCGATGCCGACCTGGGCCAGGGAGCGTTCCGCGCCCGCCGCGTCCAGATCGATCCGAACGCCGAGCGCTTCCAAGACGTCGGCCGATCCGCAATGACTGCTGGCCGCGCGGTTGCCGTGCTTGGCGACGGGTGTGCCGGTTGCCGCCACCACGATCGCGCTGACGGTCGAGATATTGAACGTCCCGCTTCGATCGCCCCCGGTGCCGCAGGTGTCCACCACGGGGACAGACGGATGGACCGGCGTCGCGAACTCGAGCATGGTGGAGGAGAGGCCGTCCAGCTCGTCCGCGGTCTCACCCTTGGTCCGAATGGCCAGGAGGAACGCGCCGATCTGGCCCGGCGTGGCTTCGCCCGCCATCATCTGACGCATCGCCTCGCCTGCCTCGCCCGTCGAGAGGTCTTCCCGAGCGGCAAGGTGAGCGAGCGTTTCGGACCAGAAGGTGGTGGTCATGGGGGTGGAACGCTAACAGCCCGCGCCGGGTGCGTCTGCCCCGGTGGGCTCGTTACACTGGCCGCCGGGCGGCCCTCGGGCCGCGCCGCGCGGGTGTGGTTCAATGGCAGAACGTGAGCTTCCCAAGCTCGAGACGGGGGTTCGATTCCCCTCACCCGCTCTCTTCGTTTCAGCGCTGAAGCGCCGGGCTGGAGCGCGTTTCCACCAGTTCCTCGAGGGCCCCAGGTTCTCCCGACTCCGCCAGGAGGAACCCCTGGATCCGGTCGCAATCGAGTGCGCCCAGGATGTCCAGCTGGTCCCGGGTCTCTACGCCCTCGGCGACCACGAGCAGATCGAGCGCGTGGCAGAGGCCGATGGTGGCAGCGACGATCGCCCGGTCACCCTCCGTTCGAACCAGGTCGTGGATGAGTGAAGGGTCGATCTTGACGAAGTCCAGGGGGAACTGGCGCAGGTAGCTCAGCGAGGAGTACCCCGTACCGAAGTCGTCCAGTCCGACCTTCACGCCGGCATCGCGGAGCTCGCGCAACCCCGACATGGCCGAGTTCGATACATCCATGAGGACCTGCTCGGTGACTTCGATCTGGAGATTGCCGCGAGGTACCCCACTCGCGTCGAGCTCACCAACGACCGCCTTCGGGAACCCTGCGTCGGACAGATGCCGCGCGGTGATGTTGATGGCGATCTCGGCGAGTTCGTTCCCGGCGAAGCGTTGGTTCCAGTCGCTGGAGCGTTGAATGGCGTCGGCCATCACGTGTTCATCCATCGCGGTTAGCAAGCCGGATTCGACCGCGACATCCAGGAAGGCATCGGGCTTCAGCAACCCGCGTTCAGGATCTCGGATACGCACGAGCGCCTCGGCACCAGTGATCCGCGCCCTTCGCAGGTCGAGCACGGGTTGGTACTCCACCACGATCTGGTGCTCCTTGAGCGCGCGCCGGAGCATCCGCTCGGTTCCGACCTTGCCGACAGCCTGCGAGCGGAGCTCTTCATCGAAGAGGTCGACACGGTCCCGTCCGCGTTCCTTGGCGCGGTAGAGCGCCAGGTCGGCCTCCTGCAGGAGCTCTTCGGCATTCCTGCACCCGTCTGAGGCCCACGCGATCCCGATGCTCACGGTGCACACGAACTCTTCGGCGCCGATCCGGAACGGGTCGCGGCCCGCCTCGACGATCCTGGTGCCGAGTTCGAGCACCGCCTCTTCGTTCTCGATGTCCTCGGCCAGGATGACGAACTCGTCACCGCCGAGACGGGCGAGCGTGTCAGCCGGTCGGAGGTGATGGGTGAGTCGCTCGGCCATCTTCAGCAGGACCGCGTCTCCGATCCGGTGACCCAAGGAGTCATTGACCACCTTGAACCGATCCAAGTCGAGATACAGCACAGCCAGGAGTCCCGTCCCCCTTCTCAGCCTGTTGAGGGCTTGGTGCATCCGGTCCATGAGGACGAACCGGTTGGCGACCTCCGTGAGCGGATCCGTGAACGCTCGCCGTTGGAGGATCGCTTCGGCTTTCCTCCGTTGTTCGATATCGCGGATGGTGGAGACGATCACATCACGTCCGTCCGCCTCCACCCGGCGTGAGGTCGCCTCACTCCAGCGGAACGAGCCGTCACGGCGACGGAATCGGTATGCCGTCGTCGTGACACGTCCGGCAGCCAGCTCGGCTCCCCCGTCTCGCCAAGCATTGATGTCGTCGGGATGCAGGAAGCTCTCGAACTGCTTCCCCTCCAATGCGGACGGCTCCCAGCCGAACAGCCGAAGGGTGGCGCTCGATACGTATCGCAGGATCCCATCGGCGGTGGTCACCGTGTTGACGTCCGCGGACCCGGCTGTCAACGCCTGATAGTCCCCACCGCCCGGTGGGTCGCCGATATTCCCACGGCTGCCCTTCGACCCCGCCATCTCGAAACCTTTCGCTCTGCATACAGAGACAGCGCCGTGGGACATCCGCTGCGGGGTCTAGGCGAGCGGCTCGGCGCAGGTTGCGCTTTCAGGATAACCCCCAAGACCCTCAAGAACAAGTCCATCGCGGGGGAGCAGCAGGGGCCGGGGTAAGGCTATGCGATCGGGGAGACAACCGGTGACGGCACCGTGACGACCGGGCGATCCACGATGTCCGTAACCTGTTGCGGCACAGCCGTCGTGGGCGCCGGAACGGCGACGATCGTACATCCGGGGATGCCGGGGGCCGCCGGTGTGCACACCGAACGTGCCGTGGTGCCATTCGTCGTGACCAGGACGGACACATAGCGGGCGTTCGCGTCCAGCGCGACCGTTTCGTTCATCGCGATGGCCCCCGATGCATCGCCGTTCCGGGTGACGTCGCCGATCAGCGTTCCGACCTGGTCCCCGACGAAGTACTCGCGCATCGTGACGTTCACGGCGTGACCCGCGCCGATATCGGTGGCCGCAACCCTCATCGTGGCGGTCACCGCCTGCCCCCCGGTGTTGAACGCAACGCTGGCGGCCGGCACCGACCTGCCCTGCGCCAGCAATGGCGGCACCACGCCGGCCATCAGTGCCAGCCCGAACAGCACCGCGGAGATCGCGGCTGCCCATCGCAGCATGCTGGTGCGGCTCTCGTACAGGGCTCGGAGCACGAAGGTATCGTTCATGTTCGCCGCGGGGTCACGCACGGCGAAGAGCGGGATCGCGCCGAACGCCAAGGCGCCGACGGCGAGTACCAGTGAGAGCCCCAGCCACCCAGGCGTCTCGCGGGCGGCGAGCCTTAGCCCGCTACCTGCCCAACCGAAAACAAGTGATGCGGCCAAGACGAGGGTCTCCGCGCCGATCAGCGCCCACATCCGGTGTTCGATCCTCGTGACCTCGACCGCGGGAGCCAAGTCGGCGTCGACCGACCGCTCGATGGAGAGGTCCCACCCGTCCACGGGCGTGCCGTAGGCGACGGCGGCCTCCGGGGCCCCGTTTCCCGTGAACAGCGTGTCGTGCGCCGCGAGCGGTGAACCCTCAGCCTTCGGACAGGTGATCACCACACGCCACGGGGCGGTGGCGACGACGGCACGAGCGTCGTAGAGCGGCGTACTGCGGATGGCGTCAACCAACGCGGCCTCGGTCGGGTCCGCAACGGCCAGGCTCGAGGACAGATCGTCCAGGCGGAACACCCCTTGGGGGATCACGTGGGTTCGTCGCGTTCGACGTGCGAGCACGGCCGTCGGCTGGGAGCCGGCGCCCATCGTCGGGGCTTCACCTTCGCCATCCTCCAGGATCACCAGGTCATCCGCAGGTCCCGCGAACACCTGGGAGGACTCGAGCCGGGCGGCGACCCGGCCGATCGCGGGCTCCGTCGTGCTGAGATCGTCCAACTCGTACTGACCGGGCACGCGAGAGACGGAACGCTGAGACATCAAGACCACGGGCAGATCTTGCGGTTCGGTCACGGCGCTCAGCAGCCGCGCGATGTCCGCACTCCGGCTGCCCGTTGTGTCGAGGTCTTTGACCGCGGAGATCACCTCTTCGGTGATCGCGAGATAGGCGGATGGGCTCGGCAACATGGCTCGCTCGGTGCGCACCTGAGCGGTCACGTCCACCGGGACCACATCGCCGTGGTGACGGTGCGACTGGTCGACACAGCGATACCTGGTCATGGACGTTCTCCTTCTCGGGTGGGCCAGACCCCCTTCAGCGGCAAGACTACGGCGTGAACCCGCTGTCGCTGCGCTCTTCGGTCCGAACCTCACCCGAAGGCGTCTGCTGCACGCTCTCCTGCGTGACGGAATGGCTGCGGCCCGACATGGCCAGCAACACGAGTCCGACCACCGCACAGCCGATACCCACGATCAGGAGGATCATGCCTCCCGTGTGCATGTTGAAACCGGTGGTGTGCACGTGTACGGCGAACCGCATGATGGCCCCGATGACGCCGAGCACGATACCGAACACCAGAAGCCCACTTCCCGTGGTCCTGTTCATCGTTGCCTCCGTTCGTCGAGCCGGGGCATGGAGAACCCCCGGACGCAGAAAGCTTCACCCGGGGGTTTCCCTGCCCATGCAGGTCTCAAACCTCCATGAGATAGCGCGGAGCGCTCGGGCAGAGGTCCTGGAGCGGGCACACACGGCATCGAGGGACCGGGGCCTTGCAGATCTCCCGTCCAAGACGGATGAAGGCCACGTGGAGCGGTGTCCGGAGCCCGTCGGGGACCAGTTCGTGCAGGAACGCATCGGCGCGCTCGGCGCTCGCCTTCGGCGGGATGATCCCCAGCCGCCGCGTGACGCGATGGACGTGAGTGTCCACCGGCAGAGCATCGCGTCCGAGCGCGAAACTGAGCACCACGGCGGCGGTCTTGGGCCCGACGCCGGGGAGCGACATCAGGTACGAGCGGGCCCCGGCGTCCGTCCGTTCGCTCAGGGAGGCCAGCGTGAACGACCCCTCGCGCTGCCGGATCTCACGAAGGATCTCCTGGATGCGCGGCGCCTTCTGGTTCGCGAGACCGCCGCTGCGGATGACGTCGGCCAGGGCGGGCGCAGGCATCGCGACGACCTCTTCCCATGTGGGATGCGCGGCACGAAGCTCCGCGAACGCCCGCTCGGCGTTCCGGTCCGAGGTGTGCTGGCTGAGCACCGTGAGCACGAGCTCCTCGAGCGGATCGACGCGGCGGGGCGGGGCGAACGCCCCTCCTCCGAAATACGCCTGGAGCCGTTTGAGGACGGCCCGGATGCGGCGAGGATCGGCGTTGGGTGTTTCGGGTGGACCGGGATACGGGCGCGGACTCACTGCTCCATCGCACGCGCTGCGTTGCGGAATTGGGTCAGCGCCGGTTCGAAGTTCAGGTTCACCGAACCGGTGGGCCCGTTGCGGTGCTTGGAGATGATGATCTCGGCCAGGCGTTTCTTCTCCGGATCGACATCGTCACGGTGGATGAACATGACAACATCTGAGTCTTGCTCGATGGCGCCACTGTTGTGCGAGATGACGGCTCCCGCACCCGCGATCCAGTTCGACGGTCCGGGGACGCTCATGTCGTAGACCTCTTCCGACCCAGCCTCGACGACCTCGACGACGCGATCCCAGAAGAGGTCGTCGCTCACGCTCGCCCGAAGCGCTTCGTCGTCCAGGAGCTCCGCGTATCCGGCGACCATCGAGCGAGAGGGCGCGAACGCGAAGTGGCTCGCGCCGCCGTACGACGTGCCACGAGCGGCCGCCATCGCACGCGTGCTCACGCCGCGCAGTCGCATCGACTGCTTGATCCGACCGAAGACCTCGTTGGGGAGCGTGTCCACGTTGGTGTTCGGCACCACCCCTTCCAACGCGAACGCAAGCTGCCGGGCCGGAGCCACGCGCGGTCCGAACGCACCGGTCTCATACAGGAACACTCGCTGGTCGATCGCCCCAGAGACGTGGACATGGAATCCGTTCTCGTATCCGGGTTTGGATACTTCTTTGATCCGCGCGACGATGCCGAATCGCAGAAGGAGGAACGACACGTCCTCCGCTAAGCCACGGCTATTCGTCGAGTAGTACACGGAGTGACTGCCCCGCTGCCCGGGTTTGCGGGCGTGGATACAGCCGTCGGTTGCCCACAGGTGACGGAGCAGTATCGCGATCTTCCCGTTGGACAGGTTGAACGCCGCGTCCGGCACGCGCTTGGCGTTCGAGCGCTGCCCATACACCTGAAGTTCCTGCAACCAAGCCTTCACCCCAGCGGGGTGCCAGCGATCTCCGTTCCCACCGATGAACAGCTGGTGCCAACTGCCGCGGCCCTTGATCCGAGAGACCTTGGCGCCGAACTGCTCTGTCGCCGCACGAGTCACGATCGCGCTGTTCTCTTCCGACGCCGTCGTGTAGCGGAGGGACTTCGCACGAAGGTAGCTGCCGTCACCGATCAGCTGGCCGAGCAGAGCGACTCGATCCTCGGGCCAGTCCGACGTGTGCGCGGGCTCGGGGATCCGGCGGGCGATGGCCAGGCGAGAACCGGGCTCCACATCCTTCACGGTCAGCCATCCGTCCCATCCAAGCAAGCGGTGTTCGGCCGAAGCGCGGAACGTCCGACCGCTCGCGAACCTGACCTCATAGACGGGCTTCATGCCGACCGGCCACACCATGTTGCTCCGCGTCTCCAGGATGGTGCCTTCCTGGGTCACAGACAGGACGTCGGGTGTTGATCCCACCAGCTCACGGATCGGGAGACGCCGTCCGTCGGCAAGGGAGACGAGCGTGTCGCCGGGGACGCATTCTCTGAGGTCTGAGAGCTGCGGGCGTTTGTCGGCGCGCGTCTCCGGGTTACGGTTGAGCTGGCTGAGTGCAACCACAGGGATGTGCAGTTCCTTCGCCAGAAGCTTGAGCGAACGGCTGATCTCGGCGACCTCCTGCTGACGGCTGTCCGGGCGCCGCGCGGCGGCCGAGGTCATCAGCTGGAGATAGTCGACGATGATGAGCTCCAGTCCACCGCGGCCCGACCGCATGCGACGGGCCTTCGCCCTGATGTCGACGATGTTGACGTTGCCCGAGTCGACGATGTGCAGTGGAGCGTCGTGCAGGGTCTCGGCCGCATGGACGACGTTCTGCCAGTCCTGCGGACCGACGCGTTTGTTGCGGATCCGGTCCCACGGGACACGAGCCTCGGCGCAGAGCACGCGCATGCCGATCTCCGTTCGCGACATCTCGAGTGAGAAGACCGCGACCGAGTGGCCATCCACGGCAACGTTGCGCGCCATGTTCATAGCGAGCGAGGACTTGCCGACACCGGGACGCGCGGCGATGACCACGAGGTTCCCGGGCTGCAGGCCCGACGTGAGGTCGTCGAGGTCGCGGAACCCGGTCGGCAGTCCCGTGTAGGCCGAGGTCCGGTTCTGCATGGACTCGAGGTCGAGCATCGCCTGATCGACGAGGTCCCGCAGCACGGCCGTCTCGTCGCGATCCTCCCGTCGCGCGACGTCGTAGATCCGCTGTTCGGCGTCATCGGCCACCGAATCGGCGTCGTCGGTTGGCGCGTAGGCGAGCTCCATGATGTCGGCGGCGGCGGTGATGAGCCGACGGCGGAGCGCCGACTTCGCGACGATGTCCGCATAGTGCGGCGCGGACCCCGGCGTCGGCACGTTGTCCACGAGGTCGCGAACGTAGAGATGCCCGCCCACGTCCTCCAGGATCCCCTCGCGGCGGAGCGCCTCGACGGCCGTGATGATGTCGACCGGCTCGCCCCGGCCGTAGAGGCCACGAAGCGTCCCATAGATCCGGCCGTTCGCACTCCGATAGAAGTCCTCGGGCTGGAGGATCTCGACCACATCGGCGATGGCATCGGCCGAAAGCATCATCGCTCCCAACACCGACTCCTCGGCCTCGAGGTTCTGTGGCGGCACACGGTGATCGCGACGAACCTGGATATCTTCAAGCGTGCGCGCCACTCTCACCCCCTCACCCGAGGGTCCGAGCGACCCCTCAACTCCGGGACGCTACGCGGTCCCCCACCTGACCCACAGCGGGAAAACCCTGTGGATTCACGAACCGCAGGTGGGAACGCAAAGTTTCTTGGCACTCCGGCACTGACCTGGGTTTTCCCCATGGGGATAAGCATGTGGACAAGTGTGAATCACACGTCTGACATTCTCAGCCGATCGGATGAGGGTGTGCGTGGGGGCGGTGACGGCGCGGCGGGCGGTCGGGGCGTCTCGCGGCTGCTCACGCTCCTTGAGGATGGCGCTCCCCGGGCATGACTAGGAGGCTGCCGTCGGTTCGACGACGCCCTCGAGACACTCCCTCCCGGTCACCGGCTACACGTCTCGCGACTCGCAAAGGTCAGCTCAGCGGGTTCGGCGCGGAACACCCTCCCTGAACGCTTCGCACCGTACTCCGAGGCCTTCGATCCCGCCCGGCGGGCGCGGAGGACAGGAATGAGAGGTGGGTCCCATTAGCATGGCGGAGTGGGCATTGAGAGGGGGTGCGTCTTCTGTCGGATCGTCGCGGGAGACGGGGAGCCACACGAGCTCGTCGCCGCAACTCCTCGGGCGCCGGGCCGGGCCCGCCAGACGGGAGGGAGAGTGCCGAGGGCGTCGTCGAGCCGACGGAACCCCCGTGTCATCTCCACGGAGCGCCATCCTCAAGGAGTGCGAGCAGCCCGCGGCGTACCCCGACCGCTCCGCCGGACCCTCCCAGTTCCGGCCCACGAGCGCCAACAGAAAGGCCGGGGACGAACCCCCGGCCTCGCTGTCCTGCTATGGAAACCCGCCTACTCCGCCGCAGTCACCTCAACGGTAACAACAGGGTCGACATCCTGGAACAGATGGATGCGCGCCTCGTGTGTCCCGATGGACCGGATGGGTTCGTCAAG
>JBDTXD010000003.1:0-20036 GCA_040006375.1 Actinomycetota bacterium | reverse complement strand
CGGCGCGCCGCCGGACTAGTCGCTTCGGACGAACGCCTGCACCCGAGCCAGCTCGCGGCCGTCCACCCGGGCATGGACCCGGGTGCCTTCGGCTTCAAGATCGGTCGAGAGAACCTCGGCCTCTCGGTACAGCATGGCCGTCACATCCTCGCGTCCGAACGGCACGAGCAACGTCACATCGATCGCAGGATGCGGGATCGCCGCCTCGATCGCGTCCAGGAGACCCGGCGTGCCCTCGCCCGTGATGGCCGAGACCGGGATCGAGCCGGGGAAACGGCGGGCCAGCCGAGCACGGTCAGAGCCCTCGAGCCGGTCGATCTTGTTCAGGGTCAGGACCTCCGGGATGTCGGCGGCTCCGATCTCCTCCAGGACGGTCCGGACGGCCGCGATCTGCTCGACGAGATCGGGAGAGGCAGCGTCGGCGACATGCACGATGGTGTCCGCCTCATTAACCTCCTCGAGGGTCGACCGGAACGCCTCGACCAGATCGTGCGGGAGCTTGCGAACGAACCCGACCGTGTCGCTGGCCGTCACCCGACGCCCCGCCGGCAGGACCAGCCGGCGCGTGGTCGGATCCAGCGTGGCGAACAGTTGGTCAGCCACCAGCACCTCGGCCCCCGTCAATCGGTTGAGCAGGGTCGACTTGCCGGCGTTCGTGTACCCGGCGATCGCGATCTGCGGGATCTGGGAGCGTCGGCGTGATGCGCGTTTGACGTCGCGCGTGCGCTCGAGATCCTTGATGTCCTTGCGCAGCTTGGTGATCCGGCGGCGGATGTGCTGCCGGTCGATCTCCAGCTTCGTTTCGCCGGGGCCTCGGGTCCCGATCCCCGCGCCCAGGCGGCTCATCGCCTCGCCCCAGCCCCGCAACCGCGGCACCAGATAGTTGAGCTGAGCCAGCTCTACCTGCGCCTTACCCTCCCGCGAGCGGGCATGTAGGGCGAAGATGTCCAGGATCAGCGCCGTTCGGTCGATGACCTTCACACCCAGGCGTTCCTCGAGGGATCGGAGCTGCCCCGGGCTCAACTCGCGGTCCAAGATCACGGCCGCCGCTGGGATGGAGACGACGATGTCTTTGAGTTCGTGGAGCTTGCCGCGTCCTACGAACGTGGCGGGGTCGGGTTCGGGCCGGTTCTGGATGAGCCGGGCGATCGGTTCGGCGCCTGCGGACTCCGCCAGCGCGGCCAGCTCATCGAGGTCAGCCTCACTGATACCCGGGCCGACACCGACCAGGACGGCTCGCTCCCGAACGGCCGGCTTCCAGGTCGCGGAGAGCGGTGACTCGAGGACGCCGGGAAGCTCGTGTTCCCCTCGCCCGGTGGTGCGCTCAGTGCCGGATCGCCGGTCTGCCATCAGCTGAGTGAGGATCCGAACGAACGCAGGACGTCGTTCAATCGGACCTTGTCGTCGGTGGCGTCGGTCCGGTGGCCGATCACCAGGCCGCACGGAAGACCATAGGAGCCCGCGGGAAATCCGCGGGGGCGGGAGCCTGGGATCACGATGGCGCGCTCGGGGACGAGCCCCCGATGTTCGACCGGCTCGGCTCCGGTCACGTCGATGACCGGCGTGCTGCCCGTAAGGACCACGCCGGCGCCCAAGACGGCCCCGCGCGCCACCCTGACGCCTTCCGTCACGATGCAGCGCGACCCGATGAACGCTCCGTCCTCGATGATGACGGGGGCTGCCTGTGCGGGCTCCAGCACGCCGCCGATGCCGACGCCGCCGGCCAGGTGCACGTTCGCGCCGATCTGCGCGCACGAGCCGACCGTCGCCCAGGTGTCCACCATCGATCCCGGTCCCACCCACGCGCCGATGTTCACGTAGCTCGGCATGAGGATCACGCCGGGAGACAGGTACGCGCCGTATCGGGCCGTCGCCGGCGGGACCACGCGGACGCCGGCAGCTTCGTACCCGGTCTTGAGCGGGAGCTTGTCGTGATATTCGAACGGACCGACGGATGTGGTCTCCATCCCGCGGATCTTGAAGTAGAGCAGGACCGCCATCTTTGCCCAGATGTTCGTTCTCCAGCCCGTCGCATCCGACGGGTCGGGCTCGGCAACCCGCACCATGCCGGCGTCCAGGAGTGCGATCGTCTCCGCCACGGCCTCCTGGTCGATCGTAGCGCCCGGGAGGAATGACGCCTCGATCCGCGCAGCCAGGTCCTCCCGGGTCATGCGATCTCTTCCAGATAGGCGTCCAGTCGCTCCGCCGCGCCTTCGCATTCTGCCTGCCCGGGCACCATCGCCATCCGCACGTACCCCTCTCCCTCTGGGCCGAAGAACGAACCCGGCGCGACGATGACGTCGCATCGATCCATGAGTTCGGCTGCCCAGTCCGCCGACAACCTGCCGCCGGGAACCTTCACCCATAGATAAAAGGTGGCGACGCTCCCCGCAACCTGCACCCCGCGGCGAGCGAACAGATCCAGGAACACCGCACGCTTGCCAGCGTAGCGGGCTCGATTGTCTTGCACGTGCGTCTCCTCGTCCCAGGCGGCGATGGACGCACGCTGCACGAACTCCTGCGGCGTCACGCCGACGCTGGGGCGTAGGCGTTTCAACGCATCGATGAACTCGGGATCACCCGCCGCGAACCCGGATCGGTAGCCCGTCATGGATGAGCGCTTGCTGAGGGTGTTGATCACCACGACCCCTCGCAAGTCATCCACCTGCAGCGCCCCGGCCGGCGGCCCATCGTCGAAATAGATCTCGCTGTAGGCCTCATCGGAGGCGAGGAGGACACCGTTCGCACGGCACAGAGCTGCCGCATGATGGAAGTACTCCACGGGGGCCACGGCGCCGGTGGGGTTGTTCGGATAGTTGAGCCAGAGGACCGCAGCCCGGTCCCACACGTGTCCCGGAACGGCGTCAAGATCCGCCAAGAAATCGTTCTCCGGCACAAGGGGCAGGGAGAGGGCCTGACCGCCGGCGAACCGGGCGCCACGTGCGGGGATGGGATAGCCCGGCGAAGTCACAAGCGCGAGATCCTTCCCGGCCGCGGGATCGAAGATGCACTGAGCCAGAGAGAACACGAGCTCCTTCGATCCGAGGATGGGCAGGATCTGCGAGTCGGGATCGAGCGTGACCCCGTATCGCCTGCCGACCCACCCCGCGACCGCCCGGCGCAACTCGGGAAGACCGGCCGCTCGAGGATACGAGCTGATCGGTTCGATGGCTCGGATCAACGCGTCGCGGATGAACGGCGCCGTGATCTCGCGCGGATCACCCACGCCGAAGTCCACGGGCGTCCGGCCTTCTGCGAACGCCTCGGCTTTGCGACGGTCAAGGGCTTCGAACGGGTAGGGCTCGACGACCTTGATCCCCGGTGAGAACCGCACGCTCATCCCTCCTCCGGCCGCTCGAGGAACCGCCGGATGATGTCGTAACACTCGGCGAGCGCCGAGATGTCCACCTGCTCCTCGTCCGTGTGAGCGTACCGCGGGTCCCCCGGCCCAAGGTTGACCGCATCGATGCCCGCCATCCCGAACTCGGCCACAGGTGTCCACGCCTGCTTCGGACCCACGGAGGACACCCCGGCACGGAGCAAGCGATGCACCAGCGGATTGGAGACCGCGACCGGACCCGGAGGCGCATTCCCTTCAACGTGTACGTCGAGATCGGGGTGGGCCAGCGTTCCACGCAGCCATGCCTCCGCCTCGGCAGGGCTGCGGTTCGGTGCGTAGCGCACGTTCACCCGCGCCAGAACGAGATCCGGGAGCACGTTCGCCGCGCTCCCTCCTTCGATCGTCGTCACGCTGACGACCTCCCGGTAGACCAAGCCGTCGATCTCCACTTCGTGGGCAGGACGCCCGGCGAGCGGCGCCAGCATCTCGATGGCCACGTGGATGGCGTTCCGACCCAGCCACGGCCGGGCCGAGTGTGCGGAAAGGCCGTGCACGGTGACGGTCGCGTTGAGGTTACCCAGGCACCCGACCTCCATGGCGTTGGCGGTCGGTTCGAGCAGCACGGCGAGCCCGGCCTTGCCCAGCTCGGGCTTGCGCTCCAGGAGCGGTAACAGGGCGCTCTGGGTGATCGGGAGTTCCTCTCGCCCGAAGAAGACGAATCCCAGGTCGACGTCGGAGCTGTCCGGACCTCGATCCTGGGCAAGTGCGAGCATCACGGTCAGCCCCGCCTTCATGTCCGCCGTGCCGCGACCGAAGAGCACGTTCCCTTCTCGGGTTGAAGGCAGCGCGGCACCGCCGATCGGGACGGTATCCGCATGTCCTGCGAGCAGGATCAGCGACGCGCCTTCGCGTGTCTCGCGCGGGAGGAAGCAGCGCACACCGTCGACGTCGTCCACCAGGTCGAAGCGATCCATCGGCATCAGGGCGGTGATGCGGTCGAGCAGTGGTTCCTCGCCCAGCGAGACACTCTCGATATCCACGAGCTCGCGCAGGATCTCAGCGAGTCGCTCGAGGCGAACAAACGGATCCGTCATCCGGTGAGTGCGGCGAGATCGACGGTCCCGTCGAAGACATGCGACACGCCGCCGCCGAGCATGACCTGGCCATCGGATCGACGCGTCACCCGGAGATCGCCTCCCGGATAGTGCACGGTCACCTCGCCCGCCGCGCGCCCCGATTCATTGGCGGCTACCACCACCGCGCAGGCACCGGTGCCGCAGGCGAGGGTCTCCCCAACACCGCGCTCCCACACCCGAACGTCGATGTCCTCGCCCCCTTCACGTACCCGCGCGAACTCGACGTTCGTCCGCTCGGGGAACAGCTCATGCTGCTCGAGGGCAGGACCGGTGTGCGCGACATGGAAGCGCTCGGGGTCCTCGTCGACGAAGAGGACGAGATGCGGATTGCCCATGTTGACCGCGCTCGCAGGGACCGTGACGCCCCCGATATCGAACGGCTGATCAAGGAAGGTTTCCCACGCGGGCCCGTGCATCGGGATCGCGGCCCTGGCGAAGGCCGGCTCGCCCATCGACACGGTCGCTCGCGTCAACGCAGCGCCGACGAACTCTGAGCGCACGTGCTTTACGCCCGATGGCGTCCAGACGTCTGTCTCCAGATCGGTCAGGAGCCCTTGAGCTGCAAGGAACGCCACGGTGCACCGTATGCCGTTTCCCGACATCTGGGCCGGGCTCCCGTCGGCGTTGGTGAGCCGCATCGCGTAGGGCGCCGATCCGGTTCCGTTCGTTACGCGGATCACCCCGTCCCCGCCGATGCCGAACCACCGGTCGCAGAGCCCCCGCGCGGGTTCGCCCACGAGGTTTAGCTCGTCCGCCAGATCCAAGAGCATGATGAAGTCGTTGCCGGTCGCCTCGAACTTCGAGAACGCGGTGATCACGCGCCCTTCTCCAGGAAGGCAGTGATCCGGTCGATGGCGTCGAGCGCGGCCCCTTCGCCGACCGTGAACCAATGGACCCGAGGGTCGCGACGGAACCAGGCCATCTGGCGCCGCGCGAGCTGCTTGGTCCGTTTGACGGTCAGGGCCAGGGCCTCCTCGAGCGGGATCGCGCCGTCGAGATGACGGGCGAGTTCAGCGTAGCCGATGGCCTGTGTCGCAGTGAGCCAGCCACCCAGACCCTGGTCGGCGAGGCTGCGCACCTCCTCCAGCCATCCCGCATCCATCATCACCTCCACCCGCCTGGATATCCGCCGGCCCAGGGACGCGCGATCCGGGTCGATCCCGGCGACGGTCACCCGATCGGCCGGATAACGGTCCCATGCCGACGCGAACGAGCTGAACGCCCTTCCCGTCAGGCCAGCCACTTCGAGCGCCCGGATCGTCCGTCGAACGTTCCCGGGCTCGATCTTCGCCGCGGCGATCGGATCCATGTCGCGCAGACGGGCGAAGAGCCGGCGCGCACCCAACACCTCGGCCTGCCGCGTCAGGTCCGCCCGAACGCTCGGATCGGTCGGCGGGAACTCCAGGTCGTCGACGCACGCTCGGAAGTAGAGCCCGGACCCACCCACCAGCAGCGGCCGGACGCCGCGTGCGCGGAGATCCGCCATAGCCCCGGCCGCCGCAGACTTGTACCGCGCAACGCTGAATGCGTCGCTCGGATCTACCAGGTCGAGCAGATGATGCCGTACCGCCGCTCGTTGTGCCGGTGTCGGCTTGGCCGTCCCGATGTCCATCCCGCGGTAGATCAGCATCGAATCCACGGATACGATCTCAGCCCCGAAGGAGCTCGCCAGCGATAAGGCTGCTTCGGTCTTCCCGCTCGCGGTGGGGCCGACGAGCGCCAGTGCCCGATCGACCGACGAAGGCATGGTCGGACTATGCGGAGACCGCAACCGGCGCGGGGACCGTCCGTCCGCGGAGATGATGAGCCGCGGCCTCCGTCACCTCCGCCCACGCGAACGCGCCGGGGGCAAGCGGCTCCGGGAGGTGGACGATCCGGTTCGTTCGGGTACGGGACTGCGTCGAGGATCCCTTTCGGTCGCCACCTTCAATCAAGACCTCGACAACGGACCCGAGCTGCGCGATCGAGGACTCCTGCGAGATCTGCGTCTGGAGCGTCATGAGCCGGTCGAATCGCTCCTGCACCACCGCCTTCGGGATCTGATCTGCCATGGTGGCTGCCCGTGTCCCCGCGCGCGGCGAGTACTGGAACATGAACGCGCTGTCGAAACGCGCGCCTGCGACCGCCTCTAGGGTCTCGGCGAAGTCGGTCTCCGTCTCTCCGGGGAAGCCGACGATGATGTCGGTGGAGACCGCGATCCCCGGTACCGCCTCACGGATCGCATCGAGCCAATGCATATAGCGCTCGCGACGGTAGGACCGCCGCATAGCCTTGAGCACGCGGTCCGATCCGGACTGCATAGGGAAATGGATGTGCTCGCAGACCTTCTCGCAGTCGGCCATCGCCTCGATCACATCGGGCGTGAAGTCGTGCGGATGCGGGCTCGTGAAGCGGATCCGCTTCAGACCATCGATCGCGTCAACCTCCCGGAGCAGCGTGGCGAACAACGGCTTGGCCGGGCCGCCGGGGACGGTGACGTCGCGCCCGTAAGTGTTGACGTTCTGCCCCAGGAGCGTGACCTCGACAACGCCCGAGGCGACCAGTCCCTGCACCTCCGCCAGGATGTCGCCGATGCCGCGAGAGCGCTGGGGCCCACGAACGAACGGGACGATGCAGAACGTGCACGCGTTGTCGCACCCGGGGGCGATGGAGACCCACGCTCGGAACGAGTCCTCGCGCACCGCCGGGAGCGGGCCGGGGAACCGCTCGGTGTATTCCTGCACATCCATCTGCGGCCCGTCCACCTCCGCGGCCCGTAGGAGGTCAATGAGGTTCGGCAACGCATGCGTTCCGATGACCACGTCTACCCAGGGTGCTCGTTCCTGGATCACGCCCTGGTCCTTCTGTGCCAGACATCCGGCGACGACGATCCGCAGGCTCGGATCTTGGTCCTTGAGCGGCTTTAGGTGTCCCAGGTTGCCGTAGAGCTTGTTGTCGGCGTTCTCCCGGATGGCGCACGTGTTGAGCACGATGACCTTCGCCTCCGCGGCATCAGCCGTCGCGGTCATCCCCTCGGCGGCGAGCACGCCCGAGATCCGCTCAGAATCGTGCTCGTTCATCTGGCACCCGAAGGTGCGGATCAGGTATCTCTGCTCCATGGTCCGAGGCTACTACCTGCGCCAACGGGTCACTTCGCGTACTCCACGGCCCTGGACTCCCGCACGACCGTGATCCTGATCTGGCCCGGGTACTGCAGCTCCTCCTCGACCTGTTTGGCGATGTCCCGGGCGATCACCTGTGCCTGCATGTCGTCCACTTCCTGAGGCAGGACCATCACGCGGACCTCCCGGCCGGCCTGCATGGCAAATACCTTCTCCACCCCAGGCTGCGCGGTGCATATCTCCTCCAACCGCTCCAGGCGCTTGACGTAGGTCTCGAGGGACTCCCGCCGGGCACCGGGACGGCCTCCGCTGATGCCGTCGGCGATCTGGGCCAGAACGGCATCGATCGAATGCTGCTCGACCTCGCCGTGGTGGGATTCGATGCAGTGGACGACCTCCGGGCTCTCACCGAGTCGCCGGGCGATCTCCGCGCCGATGATCGCGTGCGAGCCCTCCACCTCGTGGGTGACCGCCTTCCCGATGTCGTGCAGGAATGCCCCGCGTTTGGCGATGGTGGCGTCCACGCCGATCTCGGCAGCGATGGCGCTCGCGATATGCGCGGACTCGACGAGGTGCCGGAGCACGTTCTGTCCGTACGACGTCCGATACTGGAGCTGCCCCAGGAGCTTGATGATGTCCGGGTGGATGTCGGGGATGCCGACCTCCGCCACCGCGTCCTCTCCCGCTCGGCGGATCCGGTCCTCGATATCCCGCATGGACCGCTCGTGGAGCTCCTCGATCCTGGCGGGGTGGATCCGGCCGTCGGCCACGAGCTTCTCGAGGGTCATCCGGGCAGCTTCCCTGCGGACCGGATCGAACGAACTGAGCACCACCGCCTCTGGCGTGTCGTCGATGATGATGTTCACCCCTGTGGTGGCCTCGAACGCCCGGATGTTCCGGCCCTCCCGGCCGATGATGCGGCCCTTCATGTCCTCGCTCGGGAGGGCGAACACACTCACGGTTGATTCGGCAGTCTGCTCCGAGGCAACCCGCTGGATCGCGATGGTCACGACCTTGCGGGCCCGCTCCTCGCCCTCCTCGCGGGCTCGCTGTTCGATCTCTCGAACCTGACTCATCGCGTGGCGCTTGGCTTCATCCAAGATCTGGGCCATCAACTGCTCTCGAGCCTCGCTCGAGGTCATCCCGGCGATCTTCTCCAACTGCGCGCGGTGGAGTTCGGTCGCACGCTCCAGCTGCTCGCGAACATAGGTGAGCCGCTCCTCGCGTTCGTCCAGTTCAGCACTCCGTAGGGTCACGCCGGCGTGCTTGGCCCGGATCTCCTCCTCGGACTCGGTGATCCTGCGTTCGATCCGAACGATCTCCTCGCGCCGGGCCCGCACATCTTCATCAGCCTCCCGTCGGACCGAGGCGTTCTGCTCCTTGGCGTCCTTCACCGCGTGTTTGAGGGCCTCGGCGGCCTCCTGCTGCGCGCCCAGGAGGACCGTCTGGGCTTGCGACTCGATGCTGTGCGCGCTCGAAGCCGCGATCGTCTTGCGATAGAGGAATCCGGCGACCGCGCCCACAGCAAGCGATGCGATGGCGATGACAACCTGCATCATGGTGTCTCCCCTTATCCAGGTGGGGAGAGGACCCTTCCGGCCCGGCGCTATGGCGGAGTTCGAGGAACTATGGGGCGCCGCGGGGTATCGCGCGCTCCATCTGTTCGATCTGTTGACGGACAGTTCCGGTCACAGGGCCTCTTACGTCGGGTTAGGTAAGCGTTCTCTCGTGACCTTCGATGCTACGGCCGTCGAGGCCTGCAGGCAAGGGTCCACGGAGGTCGGCTCACGCCCCGTCGTCGGCTTCCTCTACCTCGAGCGCGCGACGCGCCGCCTCCCGGGCAACCCCGGGTCCGTATCCCCTGCGGGCCAGCAGGCCGACCAGCCGCGTATACGCCTTCTCTCGAGGAAGGTCGTGAAGGCGTACTGCCTTCGCGGCAGCGAGCTGGAAGGCGCGCTCCGGATCATCGCGGTCCGCCCCCTTCAGGATCTCGTCCGAGACGACTCGGGAGACGCCCTTGGATGCCAGGGCGCTGGCCACGGCGCGGGAGCCGGATCTCTTGTTGTCGAAATGGTGTGCCGCCAGCTGTGCGGCGAAGGCCCGGTCATCGATGAGCCCGACGCCCTCGAGACGTCCCAGTACATCCGCGACCTCCCCTTCGGGGAAGCCGGCGGCGGACAATCGTCGCTCGAGCTCTTGGCGGCTGCGCGGACGCACCGCCAACAGCCCGAGCGCACGCTCATGACAGTCCTTGGGATTCTTGACCTGGCCTCGTGTCACGCGAGCTACGCCTCGGCGTCGGCCTTCGCCTTCGCGTTCCCCTTCGATCCGGTTTCTGCGGCCTGGTCAAGGACGGCGTCGGGGATGATCTCGATAGGAACTTCACCCTCTTCGCCGAAGGTTGTGAGCCCCACGGCCTCCCGGATCTTCCGTTCGATCTCATCGCGGATCTCCAGGTGCTCGGCGAGGAACTGCCGCGCGTTCTCACGGCCCTGGCCGAGTTGCTCGCCCTCGTAGGTGAACCAGGCACCCGCCTTCTTCACGATCTCGAGGTCGACACCGACGTCGATGAGGGCACCTTCCTTCGAGATCCCCTTCCCGTACATGATGTCGAACTCGCACTGACGGAACGGCGGCGCCACCTTGTTCTTCACCACCTTGACGCGGGTGCGTGAGCCGACGACCTCCTGTCCGTCCTTCAGGTTCTCGATCTTGCGCACGTCAAGTCGCACCGATGAATAGAACTTGAGCGCGCGACCGCCCGGTGTGGTCTCCGGGCTCCCGAACATGACGCCGATCTTCTCGCGCAGTTGGTTGATGAAGATGGCGGTCGTGTCGAACCGGCTCAAGGACCCGTTCAGTTTGCGCATGGCCTGTGACATCAGTCGCGCCTGCAGGCCGACGTGCGTGTCCCCCATCTCGCCCTCGATCTCTGCCCGCGGGGTCAGCGCCGCCACGGAGTCGACTACCACGATGGCGAGCGCCGCCGACCGCACGAGCATGTCGGCGATCTCAAGCGCCTGCTCCCCCGAGTCGGGCTGCGACACGAGGAGTTCGTCGATGTTGACGCCGAGTGCACGGGCGTAGGTGGGATCGAGCGCATGCTCGGCATCGATGAACGCGGCGATGCCGCCGGCCCGTTGGGCCTCCGCGATGATGTGGAGGCAGACCGTGGTCTTCCCGGAACCCTCCGGACCGAACACTTCGACGATCCGGCCACGGGGGATGCCCCCGATGCCGAGCGCGAGGTCTAGCGACATGGACCCGGTGGGGATCACGCCCATCTCGACGTTCATGGGGTGCTCGCCGAGCTTCATGACGGCGCCCTTGCCGAACTGCTTCTCGATCTGCTGCAGCGTGACGTCCAGCATCTTGTCCCGGTCCACGCGGTCCTCCTTCTTTCGCTGGCGCTTCCCGGGGGGAGGCCGGGTGAGCACATCTTCCATCTGTGCGAGCACGCTACCGGACGGGTCCGACATAACTTACACCCCTGTCATTCCTTGAGCTGACCCGTCAGAGGGTACTCGAACATGTGTTCGAACACAAGAACGTCAGGCTCGGAAAGGGAAGACCTCGAGCGCTTCGTAGGTCGCAGGGCCCCCCCCGATGCGGCTCCGGTAGAGCGTCCATCCTGTTACAGCGAACGTGCCGCCCCGCACCCGGGTAGCCGTCCACCCCTCAGGGGCCGTCCGTGCCGGATCGCACCGGCCGAGTGTGACGTGCGGCGTGAACGGGCCGGCGACCCCGGGGATGACGCGCTCGATCCCTGCTGCCCATGCCGTGAGGCTCCCTCCGGTCTCCTGCACGCGCGCCAAGAGGACCCGGGCCGTCCGCTCGCCGCCGGGGAACGAACCGAAGCCGGTGACCTCGGCGACCGAGGCTGCACTGCGCGAGGCAAGCGCGGCGAGCACCTCCGCGAGCCGCGGGATGTCGGCGGTGGCCGTGGGTCCCAGGAACCGAAGGGTGAGGTGATAGTTCTCCGGAACCACCCACCGAACACCGCGGGTCCCCCGGAACCGATCGACGAGACCACCGAGTTTCCTCCGCAGATCGACCGGCAGTTCGACCGCGATGAAGAGCTTCGGCCGTCCTGAGGAAGGGGCGACCATGGTCAGATCAGACGATCGCCGGAGGGGAGCGGCTTGCCTTCCAGGTAGCGTCGCACCAGATCGAGCGCCGCCTGCTCCGCCCACGCGCGAACCCGGTCGCGCTCCCCGACGGACACGTAGCCGCGGGCGTGCGCCATGTTCGCCGTTCGCAGACCGATCCAGACGGTTCCCGGTTCGGCCCCACCGTGGGGCTCCGGTCCGGCGGCCCCCGTCAGTGACAGGCCGATGTCGGTCGAGAAGAGGTCACGCGCTCCTTCCGCCATCTCAAGCGCGCACTCCCGGCTCACCAACCCCGGCCCCGAGATCGTCTCCTGGCTCACTCCGAGCACGGAGCGTTTCGCCGCCGCCGCGTACACGACGGCGCCACCGACCACGTAGGCCGAGGCCCCAGGAACGGACGTAAGTCGCGCGCCGACGCTTCCTCCCGTCAGGGATTCGGCCAGGGCTATCGTTCGGCGGGTCCCGATGAGCAAGCGGCCGACCGCTTCCTCCAGGCGCTCGTCGTTCCGCGTGAAGACCACATCTCCCAGCCTCCGCTCGACCTCGGCGGCGACCGGGGAGATCAGGGCGAGCGCCTCTGACTCGGAGGGTGCTTTCGCGGTGACCCTGATCTTCACCTCCCCGTTCGATGCTAGGTACGCGAGGCTCGGATTCGTGCGTGCTTCGAACAGATCAGCGACGATCTCGGCCACCCGCGACTCGCCGATGCCGGTGCACCGCAGCGTTGTGGAGCGGATGACGGCCGGCCCGGACATCGATGTCAGTTCCGGCAGGATGGTCCCCTCCATCATCTCGACCATCTCGGCGGGAACGCCCGGCACGGCGAAGAGGCGGACGCCGCCGGGAAGATCCGCGATGAGTCCAGGTGCGCTGCCGCGCACCGGCTGGATGTACCGGGCACCTGCCGGCACATCAGCTTGCCGGAGATTGTTCGCCGGCATCGATCCCGATCCGAACCGGGCGAACCGTTCTCGGAGCCAGGTTTCGATCTCGGGATGGCGCTCCATAGGGACGCCCAGGCACACCGCTAATGCGTCTCGGGTGATGTCGTCTTGGGTGGGCCCGAGCCCGCCGGTAACGATCACCACATCGGCCCTGGACGCCGCCAGATGCATGACCGCAACGATGCGATCTAGGTTGTCCCCTACCACCTGGTGGTGCAGCACGTCGACGCCGATCTCCGAGAGGTGTTCACCGATCCATCGGGCATTCGTGTTCGTGATCTGGCCCAGGAGCAGCTCGGTCCCGACCCCAACCACCTCGGCCCTCATCCTGCGGGACTCCTGGACGCGCTCGGTGATCCCGCCCCGCCGGAACCGTGCGAGGAGGCAGAGGCGGACGGCGTCACCCACGGGGTGGTCGCCGCGTCGAACGTTGCATGCCAGGGCTGCCCGGCACGCCCCGGCGTGCCCAGGTCCCGCCCGTTCACCACGATGTGCGCAAGCACACCGCGTGCGAGCTCGAGCACCAGGGTCTGCTGCGCGGTGGCCGTTCTCGATTCGCCCTTGGCCATGTGCCATATCGACGTTGTACCGTCGGCCGTCACCGTCATCTCCAGCTTCTCCGTGGCAACTACGACCGCCTGCACCTGTTGGTCCAACGGGACCGGCGTCGGGGTCGCCGTCCCCAACGCAGCCGGAGGAGGCGTTCCATGTGAGCGGGACAGGAGACCGAACACGATGGCCACCGCGATGATCGCAAGTGCGGCGATCTGCAGGAAGCGTTGGTTGTCCCGGATCCTCGCTGCAGCGATCGCGCGCTCGACCGTGCCCATCTTCGCGGGAGGCGGAGGAGGCTCGAGGTCCTCCGCGTGCCGGGAATACGCGCGAGAGACCTTATCGGGGTCAAGTCCCAGATACCTCGAGTATGTGCCGAGCGCTCCCCTGACGTGCGCCTCGCCCAGCATCTCGTCGAACGACTCGTCCTCCAGCGCTCGTATCTGATCGACCCCGAGCTTCGTGTCGCGGCTGACCTCGCCCACGGTGATCCCCCGGCGCTCCCGAGCTTTGCGCAGCGCAGGGCCGACGCCGATGATCGGATCGGAAGGGCTGGCCATGGGTGGCGCCAGGATAACCGCCGTATCAGTGACCGGTAGACTCCGCGCATGGAAGAAACGCTCACCGTGGTGGTGGAGATCCCCAAAGGCTCCAGGAACAAATACGAGATGGACCACGAGACGAACGAGATCTTCCTCGACCGGATGCTGTTCACATCGATGCAATACCCCGCCGACTACGGCTACATCATCGGGACCCTCGGGGGCGATGGCGATCCGCTCGACGCCCTGGTGTTCGTCGGCGAACCAACCTTCCCCGGGTGCAGGATCAGGGTTCGCCCGGTTGGACTGTTCCGGATGACGGACGAGAAGGGCGAGGACGAGAAGATCCTCTGCGTCCCGCTCCGCGACCCATCCTGGTCCCATGTGGAAGACTTGGGCGGTCTCCCGCTTCCCTTGCTGAACGAGATCGAACATTTCTTCCAGGTCTACAAGGATCTCGAGGGCCACAAGGTCGCCACCGACGGGTACGAGGACCGCTCGCGGGCGCTGCTCGTCATCCAAGAGGCTCGCGAGCGCGCGGCGGCGGGGCCGGGGTGACCGCTCGCGGCGCAGTCGCCTCGGGTGAACGCGTCTTCCTGCGGCGGATCCGTGCCTCCGATCGCGACGAGTTCCTCTCGCGCGTCCGGGACAGTGCCGCACTCCATCACCCATGGGCCGACCCGCCATCCTCGCCAGAGGCGTTCGACGCCTTCTTGGCGCGTAGCCGGAGCCGTTCGGAAGAGCGGTTGGTGGCCTGCCGGGTCGAGGACCGGGCGATCCTCGCTCAGTTCGGCATCTCGCAGATCTTCTACGGCCCATTCCGCAGCGCGTACCTGGGGTACTACGTGTTCGTGCCGTTCTCGGGGGAGGGATACATGCGGGACGCGCTCCACCTCGTTCTGGAGCACGCGTTCGGCGCACTGGGTTTGCATCGCTTGCAGGCCAACATCCAGCCGGGCAACGCAACGTCGATCGCCCTGGTACGTCGTGCCGGTTTCAAGAAAGAAGGGCTCTCCCGCAGATACCTCATGGTCGACGGCGACTGGCGCGATCACCAGCAGTGGGCGATCCTCGCCGAAGACATCGCGCCGTGAGCCGCGGACGACCTAGGACCGAGGGCGGGCAGGTGCTGAGGAGAAACCGACTTCCGCCCGCTGCCACGGCCGAGGCTGGCTGGCTACCATCACGCCACATGAAGAATACGGAGCGGATCCGATGGCAGGAATCACCGCTCGCGGCGGTACACGTCCCTGTGGTCACTCCCGACAGCCTCTCCGAGGGGCCGGTTCGGTTCCTCCTGGTATCCGGCCACCTCGATGAGAACACGTGGGGCTTGATCGGCGCCTTCTGGCTCTCGATCGACGGTGACCGAGGTGGGTTCGTCGTTGCTCCCGATGCGATCTGGAGCGGGAGCGAGATGGTCCGATCGTACCGAGGCGCCGTCGACCGCGGATGGGCAGCAGAAGACATCTACGGGTATTGGCAGCGGCAGGTCGGCGCCAGCGGCAGCGTCATGATCGACCCCCAGCAGCACGCAGACACCCTGTTCCACGTAGCCCGCCGCGTCGGCGCGCTCTAGCGCTCACGCCGAACGGCGTTCCTCCCACTCTTCCCACGTGATGAGCACGTCCCTGGCCTTCGACCCTTGACCGGGGCCGACGATGCCCTTCTCCTCCAGCAGATCCATCAAGCGTCCAGCGCGCGCGAAGCCGACTTTGAGCTTTCGCTGCAGCATCGAAGTCGAACCCAGGGCGGAACGGATGACGAGTTCGGCGGCCTGCTCCAGGAGTTCCTCGTCCCCGCCCAGGCCGTGATCGCCTGCGCCGTCCGTTCCTGCGCCCGGCGGGAGACCCAGTCCCTCAACGGTGTTCTCGTAGACCACTTCGCGCTGGGTCCGGATGAAGCCGGTGATGGCGTGGATCTCCTGCTGCGTCACCCAGGCTGCCTGCAGGCGCACGGGCTTGTTCGCGTTCGCCGGGGCGAACAACATGTCGCCGTGGCCGACGAGCTTCTCGGCGCCGTTCTGATCCAGTACCACCCGAGAGTCAGCCTGGGACGAGGTCATGAGCGCGATGCGCGAGGGGATATTCGCCTTGATGAGGCCCGTCACCACGTCGACGGAGGGACGCTGGGTGGCGACCACCAGATGGATGCCGACGGCGCGCGCCATCTGGGCGATCCGGCAGATCGCGTCCTCCACGTCGCGCGGCGCGACCATCATGAGGTCGGCCAGCTCGTCGATCACCACGACGATGAACGGGAGATGCCCGTACTTGTCCTCGTGGCCGACCGGTAAGCGCAGGGTGCCCTCGCCCAGTCCTTCTTCGTACCCGTCGATGTCGCGGACGCCGACCGTCGCCAGCGTTTCGTACCGCAACTCCATCTCACGGACGATCCACTGCAGCGCCTCGGCGGCCCGCTTCGGATGCACGATCACGGGACTGAGCAGATGCGGCACCTCGGCGAAATGACTCAATTCGACACGCTTGGGATCGATCAGGATCAAGCGGACATCCTCGGGTGTGGCTCGCATGAGGATCGACGTGATGAAGCTGTTGACCAGACTCGACTTGCCAGCGCCCGTCGCGCCGGCGATCAGGACGTGCGGCATCGTGGCCAGATTCACCATCTGACTGCGGCCGTGGACGTCCTTGCCGAGCGCCACCGCCAAGGGGTGCGTGGCCTCCCGCGCGGCCTTGGAACGCAGGATGTCCCCGAGCATCACGAAATCCCGGTGCTTGTTAGGCACCTCGACCCCGATCGCAGACTTGCCCGGGATCGGCGCGATGATCCGAACGTCCGGTGTGGCCAGGGCGTAGGCGATGTCGTTGCCCAGATTCACGACTTTGTTGACCTTGGTGCCTGCGGCGACCTCGACCTCGTACATGGTGACGGTGGGACCGCGGTGCGCGGCCTTGACGTGCGCATCGACGCCGAACGTCACGAGCGTGCGCTCCAGCGCCTCCATGACCGTCTGTTCGTCCGAGCCGTCGGCGGTCGAGGGCGGAGCGGTTCGCAGCAGGTCGATCGGCGGGAGGTGGTAGGGGCCGTCCTCGGTACTGATGGTCCGGCCACGCTTGGGCGCAGGCGCGGGCTCGGGGTCTTCCTCGGCCAGGTCTTCAGTATCGGTGGCCGGCTCTGACTCCGGCAGGACCACCATCGGCGCAGTCTCTGTTGGTTCGTCCAAGCCGAACGACGCCCGGAGCCCGGCCCCGCGCGGCGCGCGCTCTCCGGCCTCCTCCGCCACGTGTGCCACGGGGTCACGTTCGGCCCGAGCCTCGCGGAAGTCCGCGATCGCCTCGCGAACCGCGGAGAACGACGTGCCGGTGAAGATCAGGAGACCCAGGACCGAGATCCCGAGGCAAACGATCGACGTACCCGCGGTGAACAGTACTGTGGACAGGGGCGCGGCCATGATCGCCCCGAGGAGGCCGCCGGCCACGTTGACGCCGTGATAGCCCGTCAGCGGTCCCGGGTTCCCGCGGAACAACGAGGTGAGCCCCAGCAGTCCGAGCACCAACACCGCGAACCCGATGAACATCCGCACGCGCACCTCAGCGGCTGTTCCTCGCAGGAGCAGCACGCCCCAGTACACCCCCGCCACCGGGAATACCATCGCTCCGACACCCAAGAGGCCGCGCAGGAGCCAGGCGATCGCGTGGCCGGCCGGGCCGGCGGCATGGAACCACACGGCGAGCACCGACAGGAGCGCGAACACGACGAGTGCGATACCGATGGCGTCGCGGGCCCACGGGGAGAGCACCGCTCGGACCTGCGGCCGGAGCGGCGCCTTCTTCGCTGGGGTCCGTTTCGCTGGGGTCTTCTTCGCGGGCGCTCGCGACGGCGTCCGCCGCGAAGGGGAAGTCTTCTGCGCCACCTACACCTCCATGATCACCGGAAGGATGACCGGTTTGCGCTGGGTGACCTCGTAGAAGTAACGGCCGAGCACCCGGCGAACGTTCTGCTGCAGTGCGGACTGATCGATGACCTGCGCATCCGCGCTGTCCTCGAGGGACATCATGACGCGGTTGCGAGCCTCTTCAAGGATGTCCCCGGAGGTTTCGTCATAGACGAACCCCCGGTTCACGATGTCGGGGCCGGCCACCACCTCACCCGTGTGGGCGTCGACCGTCACCACGACGACGACCACGCCGTCCCCCGCAAGCTTTCGCCGGTCCCGCAGCACCTCCCCGCCGATGTCGCCGATGCCGAGCCCGTCGACGAACGTCATCCCGGCCTGGACCCGTTCGCCCTTGACCAGACGCTCGCCGACGTTCACCAGATCGCCGTCCTCACAGATGAGGACATGGTCGGAGGGGATCCCGACCTCCGTGGCCAGTCGAGCGTGGTGCTGGAGATGACGGCGCTCGCCGTGCACCGGGATGAACCACCGGGGCCGGACCAAGCTCAGCATGAGGCGCAGCTCTTCCTGGCCCGCGTGCCCCGAGGCGTGCACAGCATCCGCCGGCATGTGGAAGACCTCAGCACCGCTACGGTAGAGGGCGTCGACAACCCGGTGGATGGCGGGCTCGTTCCCGGGTATGAGGCTGCTCGACAGGACAACCGTGTCGCCCTCACCGAGCTTGACCCACTTGTGCTGACGCGCCGCCATCAGACTGAGCGCTGAATACGGCTCTCCTTGCGACCCCGTGCAGATGACCACCACCCGGCCGGGATCCAGCCTGTCGACCTCCTCGATCAGGACCACGTCGCGATCGTCCAGGTCCAGGATGCCCAGGCGCCGGGCTGCCGCAACGCTGTTGTGCATCGAACGCCCCAGGAACGCGACGACACGTTCGTTCATCCGAGCGGCGTTCACGATCTGCTGTATCCGGTGGATGTGACTGGAGAAGCATGCGGCCACCACGATCCCGGGCGCGTTCTCCACGATCTCGCGGATCACGGGCCCGACGCTCCGCTCGCTGAGGCTGTAGCCGGCCTCCTCCGCGTTCGTCGAGTCGGACATCAGGAGGTGAACGCCGGTGCCGCTCGCCTCCTCGGCCAGGCCGTGCAGGTCGGTGCCACGTCCGTCCATCGGCGTCTGGTCGATCTTGAAGTCGCCGGTGTGCAGGATCGCCCCGTAGGGGGTGTCAACGACGACGGCCATGCCGTCGGGGATGGAGTGCGTGACGCGGAGGAACCGCATGACGAAGGGTCCGACGGTGGCGCCCTCTCCCTGGACCGCCAGGTGCAGCGTGCATCGGTCCTCGACCTTGTGCTCCTCGAGCTTGCCCTTCAATAGCTCGAGCGTAAAGGCCGTCCCGTAGACGGGAACATCGCGGATTTCGCGGAGGAGATATGGCAACGCACCGATGTGGTCCTCGTGCCCGTGGGTGAGCACGATCGCCTCGACACGATCGGCGTTGTTCCGTATGTAGTCGAAGTCCGGCAGCACCAGGTCGATCCCCGGCATATCGGCGCTCGGGAAGCTGAGGCCGACGTCGATGATGAGGATGCGGTCGTCGAGTTCGACGCACGCCATGTTGCGACCAACCTCCCCGACCCCGCCGAGGAAGACGACCCGGACCCTCGCGTCAGATGAGACCGGCATCCTCCAACGCTTTGCGAACGCGGCCGCGTTCTTCGGCCGTCGCCGGTACGAGCGGAAGGCGGGGCTCGCCGGCTGGCAGCCCCAACAGTTCCAGGGCGGCCTTCAGCGGGATGGGGTTCGACGTGACGAAGAGGGCGTTGAACAGCGGGCTGAGCGCCTCGTGGATCTTCCGCGCGGCGGCGACATCGCCGGTCTGTATGAGGTCGATCATCTGGCGGATCTGCGGCCCGACCAGATGACCTGCGACGCTGACCACCCCCACCGCTCCCAAGCAGACGTACCCGAACGTGGCCCAATCATCGCCCGAGTAGACCTCGAAATCGGGGATCTCCGCGATCAGCCGGGAGACCCCTTGGAAATCACCGGTCGAATCCTTGACGGCGACGATGTTGGACCTGCGCGAGAGCTGGAGGAGGGTGTCGTGTTCGATGCGCGTCGCGGTCCGGCTCGGGATGTTGTAGGCGATGATCGGGAGTTCCGTGGCGTCGGCGATCCGTTCGAAATGGGCGATGAGACCGCGCTGCGGCGGCTTGTTGTAGTAGGGGGTCACCACGAGCAGCCCGTCGGCGCCCGCATCTTCTGCCGCCTGGGTCAATTCCAGGGTTTCGGCCGTGGAGTATGTGCCCGTGCCGCAGATGAGTTTCGCACGGCCCCGGATGGCGCCGGCCACCGACCGGAACAGCTCGGCCTTCTCTTTGTAGGTCAGTGTCGGTGATTCGCCGGTCGAGCCGGCGACGACGATCGCGTCCGAGCCGCCGTCC
>JBDTXD010000002.1:0-24095 GCA_040006375.1 Actinomycetota bacterium | reverse complement strand
ACGACGTGTTCGGGACCGCGCTGAACCGCTTCTGCCTGCAGGCGGTGATCGGCCATCCCCTCACGGTGTACGGCAAAGGCGGACAGACCCGCGGCTACCTGAACATCGTCGACACCATCAAGTGCGTCGAACTCGCGGTCGCCAACCCGGCGGCCGCCGGCGAGATGCGCGTCTACAACCAATTCACGGAACAGTTCTCGGTCCGCGAGCTCGCCGAGCTCGTCCAGAAGGCCGGGGCCGACTACGGCATCAACGTGACGATCGACCGGCTCGAGAACCCACGCGTCGAGCTGGAGGAGCACTATTACAACCCGATCCATACGAAGTTGTTGCACCTCGGACTGGAACCCGAGCTCTTGTCGGAGACGCTCGTCGAATCGATGTTCGCCCTGATCGAGAAGTACAAGGACCGCGCGATCTTGGACCACATCCTGCCGCGCGACCGCTGGCGCCCGTCAGCCTGACCCATGCCGGCCCTGCGAGCGCTCGGGGCTGCCTCAGCGCTCGCGTACGTGCTCTTCGCCTTCCGGCGCTACGACCGACGCCAGATCAGCCGGCTGAACGTCATCATCAGCTTCGCCCTCGCGCTCGCCCTCATCGTCCTGGCCATCGCGCCAGGCTTTTTCAACCCCCTCTTCGAGACCTTCAACTTCAAGGTGGGCAACGACCGCCGGCTGATCTTCGTGCTGATGATCGCCGTGCTCCTGCTGTTCGGGCTGCTGCAGCGGGCACAGGCGAGCGCGGATGCGAACGAACGAAGTATCCGGTTGCTCGTCGAGGCCCTCGGACAGGAGCGGTTCGACTGGGCGCGGGCCGCAGCGCTTCCGGCCGGCCCTCGCCTCGTCACCGTATCCCCGGCATTCAACGAGGCGGAGAACGTCGCCAACGTCATCGACGCGATCCCTAAGGTGCTTTCCGGCTATCGGGTCATCCCCTTGGTCGTGAGTGATGGGTCGGACGACGGAACGGCCGACGCCGCCAGGGCAGCCGGCGCGTTCGTCGCGGAACTCCCGATCCGGCGCGGCGGTGGGCTCGCCCTTCGGGTCGGCTACGACATCGCGCTGCGCCTCGGCGCCGACATCGTCGTGACGCTGGACGCCGACGGCCAGCACCTGCCGAGCGAGTTGGCAACGATGATCGCCCCGATCGTGAGCGGAGACGCCGACTACGTGAACGGGTCGCGGCTCCTGGGCGAGTTCGAGAAGGAGTCGACCATCCGCCACCTAGGCGTGCACTTCTTCTCCCGGATGGTGACGGTGCTCACCGGACGCAGGATCACGGATCCCTCGTCGGGGTACCGGGCCGCGAGGGCAGACCTGTTGAAGCGCTTGGTCCTGGAGCAAGACCAGTTCTGGACCTCGGAGATCCTCATCGAGGCGCTGCGTAACCGCGCCCGGGTTCGCGAGGTCCCCATCACCATCCTCGCGCGCAAGGGCGGCAAGTCGAAGAAGCCGAAGAACCTTAAGTACGGCTGGTATTTCTCCAAGGTCATCATCCAGACCTGGCTCCGCTAGGAGGCGGCAGCGGCCCAAGCCCCGAAGGCGGCCCAGAAAGGGTCCAGGCCCGGGTACAGCAGCGGGCGCTCGCCGTCATGAGTGATGAGCACCCTCCCGCTCGCCGGATCGGTAACCTCCCCCACGACCGCTGCATCGATCCCGGCGGCCTCGAGTTCCTCGACGTACGCCTGCGCGCGCGGGGCCACGACGGTTGCGATGAGCGTGCCCTCGCTGATCGAGATGTACGGGTCGATACCGACGTACTCGCACACGGCGCGCACCTCCGGACGGACCGGGATGGCGTCGAGCTCGATCCGCATCCCTGCGTTCGATGCGATGGCAACCTCGAGGAGCCCGCCGAGGACCCCCCCTTCCGTCGCGTCGTGCATCGTCGTCACGCCGGCCTGGCGCAGTCCGAACGTCGCGGCGATCCGCGCTTCCGGCACGACCGTCATCCGGTCGAACAGGGCGTCAGCGGCTCGCACGACGTCGGACCCCAAGCCTTGCGTCAATCGCTCCGGGAACGTGGCGGCGAAGAGGGCGGTCGCTTCGATGGCCGCACCCTTGGTCACCACGATCTTGTCGCCGGGCTGCGCCATCGTCGGCGTAACGAAGGAGTCCTGCGAACCGAGCGCGACGCATGTCGCGCCCCCAACCATCGGGTAGGCACAGCCGTCGTACCGCGCGGTGTGCCCGGTGATGACGGCGATCCCGAGGTCGGCGCACGCCCGATGGAAGCCGTCCCAGAGCGCGGTCAACTCCTCGTCCGAGATCTCGGGAGGAAGGTTCAGGTCCACCGTCATCCACCGCAGCGGCAACCCTGAGGTCGCGGCATCCGAGGCCAGGATATGCACCGCGAACCATGAAGCTCGCTCCCATCCGTACGCGGGCACCACGAAGACCGGATCCGTAGTGAGCGCCATGGCGAGCCCTCCTCCGACCCGCACGACCCCGACGTCGACCCCGTGCTGGGGCCCGATCAAGATGTCTGGATCGGCAGCCCCCAGGCGTCGAAGGATCACCTGCTCGAAGAGTTCCGGCGTCGCCTTACCCGTTCGTTGTTCCATATCCGTCCTTTCGTCCATCGATACGCCTTCGCAGGCCACGGGTGGCGGCGACGGGGTCGGCGGCGGCGGCAACCGCGGAGATGACGGCGATGCCCGCGGCCCCCGCGTCCAGGACCAGGTCCAGGTTCCGTTCTGCGATCCCGCCGATCCCCAGGACCGGGATGGCCACCGCCGAACACACCGCGCTCAGGCCGGCGATGCCCTCCCCGTGCGCGTTCGGCTTGGTCGGCGTCGGCCACACCGTGACGCCCAGGTAGTCGGCGCCCATCTGCGCTGCCGAACGCGCCTGCGTAGGTGTCGCGGCGCTGATGCCGAGGATCGGGCCCGGCCCCAGACGGTCTCGGGCTGCAGCCGGGTCGTCTGCCTGCCCCAGGTGCACGCCGTCGGCACCGCTCGCCAGTGCCACGTCCAGGCGGTCGTTCACCACGAATAGGACACCGGCCGCTGCGCAGAGCGCCGCCAGCTCCCCGGCTAGGGGAAGGAGCGCGGCGTCCTTCAGCTCGGGGGCCCTGAGCTGCAGGGCCGTGGCGCCCCCGCGCACGGCGGCCTCGGCAACCTCTCGATGGCCGAGGCCGGGCACGAGCGTGCCCGACGTCACCACCATGAGCCGGAGCGTTCGTGGGTCGAGCAGCTGTGTCCCTCCGCCGGCATTACCCGGATCAGGTCCGTCGGGTCGCGGCCGCCTCATGCCCGCCTCTCAGCCCGGTCGCCCGAGCTCCCCGTGGTTCTTATCGCGAAGGATAGCGCCCGCGGGATTCGGCGAACCTCCACGTCCAGGTGGGCGATGGGCCCTACAATCGGGCCCGCACCTGCTCCGTTCCGCTTCCCCACGGAGGTTCCGACACGTCCCGCAGCCTGGTACACGGCACGGCCCCGGACGACACCGGCGCACATGCGTTGGTGACGCTGGACGGCCGTTACCACGTCATCGAGAAGGTGGCTGCCGGCGGCATGGGCGAGGTCTTCCGCGCCCGCGACGCCGTGCTGGCCCGCGAGGTCGCCATCAAGGTCCTGCATCGCTCGCTCTCCGGCGATCAGGGGTTCGTAGACCGGTTCCGCCGTGAGGCGCGCGCGGCCGCAACCCTGAACCACCCGAACATCGTCGCCGTCTACGACTGGGGTTCGGTCGACGGCATCTACTACATGGTCATGGAGTACGTCCGTGGACGTGGCGTCCGGGACCTGCTGAACGCCAACCACCGGCTGGCGCCCGTCCAGGCCGCCGAGATCCTCGACCAGACATTGATCGCCCTGGAACATGCACACGGGCTCGGCCTGGTCCACCGTGACCTCAAACCCGAGAACATCCTGGTGACCAACGAGGGCGTCGTGAAGCTCACCGACCTCGGGCTCGCACGCGCCTACGCCGACAGCACGGCGACGCACGCCGGCACTGTCGTGGGAACCGTCCAGTACCTCTCACCCGAACAGATCCGGGGCGAACCCTCAGACCCGCGGAGTGACCTCTACGCGCTCGGGATCGTCACCTACGAACTCCTCACCGGCCGGCTCCCATTCACCGGGGAAACGCCGATGGCCATCGCCTACAAACATCTGTCGGATCAGATCCCGGCGCCCTCGAGCCAAGTCCCCGGCATCCCGCCGGAACTGGATGCGTTCGTGGCGAGCGCGACCGAACGGAACAGGGAGCTGCGGCCCGAGTCCGCCGCCGAGATGCGCCGGGACCTCCGCTCCATCGCGCCGACCCTCACCCCGGCGCGGTCGCTCGCCGCCCTGGTGGCCGATACACCCGAAGTAACCCGCGGCGGCGACCCCACCGAGCGCGTCGTCGCCGCCACGACCCAGGCCATCCCCCAGGTCGAACGAACAACCCGCCGGCGTGGGAAGAAGTTCTTGGTCGTGCTCCTGGCCATCGCGGCCGTCCTCGCGGGTGGATGGGCCGCCTGGACCTACGCGGTGCCGCACCACGCGGATGTGCCGCGCATGCTGAACACGCCGCTGGCGGGTGCACGCTCCCAATTGGAGGCGCTGGGGTTCGTGGTCAAGGTCGCGCCCGGCGAGTACTCGCTCAAGATTCCCGCGGGGTCCGTCTACCGCGTGAAACCCGCGGTTGGGACCTCCCTCGCCAAGGGCGCAACGGTCACCATCATTCCGTCGCTGGGCCCCCCACCGGTCCCCGTGCCATCGGTGGTGCAAGAGGCACTAGCCAAGGCGCAGGCAGATATCCGCGATGCCGACCTGAACGTTGGCAAGGTCTCCCACGACTTCAGCGAGACCGTACCCAAGGGGCGGGTCATCTCCCAAGACCCCGCGCACGGGAAGGCACCGCAGAACTCTGATGTGACGTTGGTCGTGAGCGAGGGCCCTCCCCCGGTCACCCTCCCATCCGTAGTGGGCAAGACCCAGGATGCGGCAACCGCCGCGCTCAGCGCAAAGGAGTTCACCGTCACGGTGAGCCAGGCGTTCTCGAACTCCGTGAAACTCGGATTCGTCATCTCACAGAGCCCGGCGACTGCGCAGGCGCCCCACGGATCGGCCGTCACCATCGTGGTGTCGCAAGGGCCGCCGACGTTCCATATCGCGAGCTACCTCGGGATGACGAGGGATGCCGCACTCGCGGCCATCGTCGGCGACGGGCTTCACGCCGATGTCCGGACACTCCCGTCAGCGTATAGGCGCATCGTGGTGGGACAGGCGCCCACGCCCGGCACGATCGTGCGCGCCGGCGACACCGTCATCATCTTCATCGGCTGACACCGCCATCAACGGGCGGTCCCTACGGTTCGAGTTCGGCCCGTGGGCCTTCCTGGTGCGCGTAGCGCTCTTCGGCGAAGGGCTCCGCATGGATGTGATAGCCGCGAACCTCCCAGAACCCGCGCTTGTTCTTCGCCGAGAACTCCAGACCGGTCAGCCACTTCGCGCTCTTCCAGGCGTAGCGTTTCGGTACGACCAGGCGAAGGGGCCACCCGTGATCGTCCGAGAGGTCTTCGCCGCCGTTCCGCCATGCGACGAGCACGTCGTCCTCGTCCATCGCCTGCAGCGAGAGATCCGAGGTGTACCCATGGGCGGAGTGCGCGATGACCCAGCGCGCCTCGGCCGTGGGCTTGCAGAGTTCGCGCAGCGTCTTGAAACTCACGCCCTCCCACACATTGTCCAGCGTGGTCCAGCCGGTGACGCAGTGCATGTCCGCGTCGATCCTCACCGTCGGGAGTTCAAGGAGCTGTTGGTACGTGAGCGTGACCGGCTGCTCGACCGAGCCCGACAACTCGAGTGGCCAATCGGTCCCGTCGAACTTCGGGATGGGTCCGTAGTGCAATACCGGCCAGGTCTTCACCAGCCGCTGGCCGGGAGGGATCCGATGTGCGATCTCCTCCGGATAGTTCTTCGTGAACACGCCCATATCCGCTCCTTCAGCCCAGGATCGATTCCCACGCGTCCAGGGCGAACCCGACCGCGTCGTCGTCGATGTCGACGTGGGTGACCATCCTGACCTTTGGACCGACCAAGGTGGCGCCCACACCAAGCGCCTGGAGACGTTCGATGGCATCGAGCGCCGCCAGTCCGCACACCTCTGTGTCCACGAACACCATGTTCGTTTCAACCGAAGCGGGATCGACGCTGCCGGGGATGAGTTCGGCCATGGCCTCGGCGATGCGGCGTGCCCGGGCGTGATCCTCATGGAGGCGGCCGGGGCCTTCCTTCAGGGCGATCAGCCCGGCGGCGGCCATGATCCCCGCCTGGCGCCACGCGCCCCCGAATAGGATCCAGAGTCGCCGGGCCTCCCGGATCATGTCTAGAGGGCCGCAGAACACCGAGCCGATCGGCGCACCGAGTCCCTTGGAGAGGCAGAACATCATCGTGTCCACCTCGGTCGTCCACTCGGTGACCGGGACCCCCGCCGCCGCCGCCGCGTTGAAGATACGGGCGCCGTCCATATGGATGGGAAGACCGGCCTGCTCGGCGACTTTGCGGACCTGCCGCAGCTCCTCCACCGGCATGACCGAACCCTGTGTGCTCCCGACGGTGTTCTCCACCGCAAGGAGATCAACGACCTCCACGTCGTAGTACGTGTCGGGTTCGACCAGACCCCGCGCGTCCTGCACGGTCATCCAGCCTCGCTCGTGACCGGGCGCCGTTCGGAAGGAGATGCCCGAGAGCGCGGCCGACGTGGCGACCTCCGTCGTGGCGACGTGCGCGTGGGCGAGGCACCCGATGAGGTGCCCCTTTCCCCCGAAATGACTGGCCAGACCGATCTGGTTCGCCATCGTGCCCGTCGCCACATAGAGGGCGGACTCCTTCCCGGTGATCTCCGCGGCGAGCCCCTGGAGTTCGTTGACCGATGGGTCGTCTCCGTACCAGGCGTCCCCGACCTCGGCTTCGGCCATGGCCCGGCGCATCGCCGGCGACGGGGTGGACACGGTGTCCGAACGCAGGTCCGCGCGGAAGGCTGGCATGCGCCCCAGTCTATCCGGGGCTCCCACGCCTGACCGGCCAACCGGTCAGCCGAAGAAGACCTCGGCCTCGCGGTAGAGCTCGAGGGGCACGAGCTTGCGTTCGCGAACCGCTTCTATGAGGGGCAGATCGACGATGTCCTGCCCCCGGCGGGCAACCATCCGTCCCCACCCACCGGCGCTCGCCAGGTCGATCGCCGCGAGCCCAAGGCGCGTCCCCAGCACCCGGTCGAACGAGACCGGCGTGCCGCCGCGTTGTACGTGCCCCAAGATGGTGACCCGGGTCTGGAACCCCGTCCTGGTCTCGATCTCGGGGGCGATGGCTGTAGCGATACCGCCGAGCCTGGGGAACCCGTTGGAGTCGAGCAGGGGTTCGGGCAACAAGAACCCGGACCCCTCCGCCGGGATCGCGCCTTCCGCGACCACAACGATCGAGAAGGACGAACGCCGGGCGTGTCGGCGGCGGAGATAGTCGCAGACATCGTCCAGCACGAAGGGGTGCTCCGGGATCAAGATCGCGTCGGCCCCGCCGGCGATCCCGGCGTAGACGGCGATCCAGCCGGTATGGCGGCCCATTACCTCGATCAGGATCACGCGGTCATGGCTCTCCGCTGTGGAATGGAGCCGGTCGATCGCGTCGGTCGCCACCTGCACGGCGGTGTGGAAACCGACGGTGATATCGGTCCCGGATAGATCGTTGTCGATGGTCTTGGGCACGCCGAGAACGGGTAGCCCTTCGTTCGCGAGCGATGCGGCGGCGCCGAGAGTGCCCTCTCCGCCGATAGCTATGAGCCCGTCCAGACCGTGGAGTTCGAACGTCGCGCGGACACGATCGGGACCGTCGGGCACGCGGTAGGGATGCAGACCGGAACTGCCGAGGATGGTGCCACCACGCGGAAGGATCCCGCGGACCTGTGGCTCCCCCAGTTCGACCGTGTCGTCTTCGACGACCCCACGCCATCCGTCGCGGAATCCAACGAACTCATGCTGCATCCGGCCGACGCCTTTGCGAACGATGCCGCGGATGATCGCGTTGAGGCCGGGGCAGTCACCTCCGCCGGTCAAGATCCCGAATCGCATGACGGGAACCTACCCGATGCTGCCAGCTGGGCAACCAGATGGGCGGGTCAGTTGTGTGTGGCGTCCTCGACCGAGGCGGGCTCGGTCACGTCGGCGACGGTGCCGTCGGCGTCGTCGGCAGCTTCCTGACGTGCTCTGAGAACCTGGTACCAGCTGTCCTCGTACGCGTGGTCGTCGCCGGGACGAGATTCTGCCTTCGCGACCTGGGCGTCATTCGCGTCGTCAACCATGTCCTTCTTCGCATCACCCATGAGCGTCTCCCTTACGGTTCCCTGCGTGTGTATACCCCTGCATCGGACGACGTAGGGCGGACCTTGAGGAAATGCCGGTGCGCCCGCCCCAGCCGGTACGATGGGCGACATGACGATCCTGGCCGCAGTTCTGGCGATCCAAGGGTTCCTGGAATGGTTCTTCGTGGGCCTCCTGGTGAGCCTCCTGGGCCTGGTGGGTCTGTTCAGCCTCTATGCCGTGTCGCAGGTGGTTCGGAACCCCGGCCGCGCGCCCCGAAGGCGTTCCTAGAAGGCCCCCGGAGAGCCCTAGGTTCCAGCCCCGCCCAGGTCCAGCCCGGCCACCACCATCAGGTGGTCCGAGACCTCCGAACCCCCCCGCACCCCAGTGTCGAAGATCCCGATCCCCGGCGACACAAAGAGGTAGTCGATCCGAGCAAGGGGCTCCCCGGCGGGGAACGTGGCACCCGCCAGGGCCCCGACGTCGTTCGCGATCTCGCTCAGACACCGGACGGTGGCGGAATCCGCCTCCGCATTCAGATCGCCCCCCAACACGAACGGATACCGGGCGCGGATGAGCCGCGCGAGCGCCCGCGCGTGGCGGACCCGCTCAGCCCCCGAGACCCCCAGATGCGTCGAGATCGCGGTAAGGGTCAGGTCCCCTTGCAGGAGCGAGGCAACGACCGCTCCGCGAGGGTGCCAGCGATCCGCCCCATCGAACCGGTGATGCTCGACCGAAGCCACCTCCCACGGCCGCCGAACCAGGATCGCGTTCTGCACCCGGCGACGCAAGAGGGCGGGCGGATCAGGGACCGCGTGCATCCCGGCTCGTTCGGCGAGGGTTCGGAGTCGGCCGCGCGGGCCAGATTCCTGCACTATCGCCAGATCGATGCCTTCGGATCGGAAGATCTCTGCCGCGCCCTCGATGCCCTCACGCAGCCCATGCAGGTTCGCCGTCGCGACGCGGACCCGTATCAATCCGCCGGCACGACCGCCGTGCCCGCCCGGCCGGCCAGCGCCTCCGTAGCCTGTGCGAGATCTCCGATGATCGCCCGCTGTCCTCCTCTGGACACGAACTCGACGGCGGCTCGTACCTTCGGTCCCATGGATCCTTCTCCGAACTCGCCCGCTGCAAGAAGCGCCCCCGCCTCCGTGATACTCATCCGATCGATGTCCTCGGGCATCAGCGTCCCGAACCCCCGCTGGACCTTCGGCACGTCGGTGAGGATGAGGAAGGTGGTCGCGCCGACCTCGTGCGCCAAGATCGCGCCGGCAAGGTCCTTGTCGACCACGCCCTCGCGCCCGATCAGGCGGGGCCCATCCTCGACCACCGGAACACCTCCCCCGCCACTCGCGATGACGATGACGTCGTCGGCCACGAGCCTGACGATGATCGGCGTTTCGACGATGGAGTACGGCGAGGGCGAGGGAACCACCCGGCGCCACCCTCCGTGCGGGTCCGCTTTGACGGTCCATCCACGCGCCGCGCCGAGGGCCTTGGCCTCGGCCTCCTGGTAGAAAGGTCCCACGAACTTCGTGGGGTGCTCGAACGCGGGATCGTCAGGACGCACGCGGGTGAGCGTCAGGACCGTGGCGACCGGGCGTTCCATCCCCCGCTCGAAGAAGACGTCGCCGATGGTCACCTGAAGCAGGTACCCGATCTGACCCTGGCTGAGCGCGCCGCACACGTCGAGTGGCATCGGATGGACCACCGCCGACGCAGCTTCCTGCTGCAGGAGGATCCGGCCGACCTGAGGACCGTTGCCATGGGTGATCACCACCTCGTAGCCAAGCGCCGCGACGTCGGCGATGCGCTCGGCCGCGCCACGGGCGGCGGCATACATCTCCTCGAACGTATCATCGGCCCCGCGGCGGAGCAACGCATTGCCTCCCAGGGCCACAACCACCCGCTCCATCGCGCCGGTTTACAGGACGAACGTCCCTATGTCACGCATTGGCCGTCCCCGACCCGTCCTCAGCGGTCCATATCCCCCGGTTCGTCGATATCGAAGAGCGTTCGACGGGCCGGGTCCAGGGCGGTCCAGGTCGGCGTGTCGATGACCGCGGTCTGCAAGGAATCCAGCAGGTCACGCAACCGGCGGCGTCCCGAGTGGAGCAGCGAGTGCGCGGCGCCCGCCGCGGACGCCGGCCGGAGCGCACAGGGTAACGGGCGCGCGCGATCTCCGTCGGCGAGCGCCACGGCGTCGACCCCTGCCTCCTCGATCACGCGGAGCATCTCTCTTAGGACTGGCACCTGTAGGTCTGGCATGTCGCCGCCGGCGACGATGACCAGATCCGCCGCCACCGCCGACAGCAGCCCAGCCTGCAGCCCTGCGAGCGGTCCTTCCCCCGGGGTGGGGTCGAACGCCGGTCGAACCCCCGGCGGCAACCCAGACGCATCCGCACTGGGAGCGAGCACTACCACCACGTCGTCGCAGATGGCGGCCAGCCGGAGTACCGCGTGGTTCAGGAGCGGCATCCCCAGGTAGGGCTCTGCCAGTTTGTCCCGGCCGAACCGCACGGAACCCCCGCCGGCGAGCACGATCCCGGTAACGCTCAGTCGCGGTCCTCACGGCGCTTGCGTCGCTGCACGAACTGGAACCCGAACCGCCCCTTGATGCACAGGTGCCCGTTCGTGACGTAGTGGTCGCTCGGGCTGGTCACCTTGACGATCGCATTGTCCTGGACGTGGAGTTCGAGTTCGCACCCGACGCCGCAATACGGGCAGATGGTCGCGGTCACCTTCTGCGCGGACTCGTCCCACGTTCCGGCGGCCCGCATGTTGTACTCGGACGTGAACATCAACGCGCCGGTCGGACACACACCGATGCAGTTCCCGCAGTACACGCACGCGCTCTGATCGAGCGTGACCGCGTACTCCGTGCTGATGCGGGCATCGAACCCTCGTCCGGCCACCGCGATGGCGAAGGTGTTCTGGGCGTCGGTACCGCACGCCTCCACACACTTGTAGCAGAGCACGCACCGCGAGTAGTCACGAACGTACAGATCGTTGTCGATCTTGACCGGCTGCGCGACGGTCTCGGCAGCATCGATCGCGGGATCGTGGTGATGTCCTGGATCCTTGTGATCCCGCTCTTCCGTTTCGAGGGACTCCATCGCCGTTCCGAACCGGTCCGGCTTCGTCCCGTACTCCTGCATCCACCGCTGCCAATCCTGGTTCGCAAGTGAGGTGTCCACGCTCGATGCGAGGAACTCCATGACGAGCTTGCGCGAATGCTGAACCCGTTCGGTGTCCGTGCGCACCTTCATACCGGCCTCGGCGGGGCGGGAACACGCGGGCACCAGGGTTCGCGCCCCCTCCACCTCGACCACACAGACCCGGCACGCGTTCACCGGCGTGAGGTTGTCCGCGTAGCACATGGTCGGGGTGTCAACGCCCTGTGCGCTGCAGGCATCGAGGATGGTGGCGCCCTCTGGAACGCGCGCGGTCGCACCGTCGATCTCGATGTCGATGAGCTTGCGGGGCATCTCGACCTGTACCGGTTGGCTCACGCGGCACCACCGCTCCCGAAGAGGCCGAAGGTCTCGATGGCCGACTGTACGGCGCTCGCAGCCGTCTGACCCAAGCCGCAGATGCTCGCATCCCGCATCACCTTCGCGATGTCGTCCAAGAGCACCAGTTCGTCGTTCACGGAGCCGATGGTACGGCCGGCCACCATGCGGAGGATCGCCTCCTCCTGGCGAACGGTGCCCACACGGCAGGGCACACACTGGCCGCAGGATTCGTCACGGAAGAACCGGGCGATGCGAAGGATCAGGTCCACTAGGTCGGTGTCCTCCCCGAGGACCATCACCACACCCGAGCCCAGGGTGTATCCGCCGGCCCGCGCATCCTCGAATGTGAGCCGCACGTCCAACCGGTCGGGGCCCACGAACCCGCCGGCGGCCCCGCCGAGCAGGACCGCCTTGATGCCGTTCGTCGGGCCGCCCGCGAGCTCGATGACCTCGCCCAGGGTGGCGCCGTGGTCAACCTCGTAGACGCCCGGGCGCCCGATATGGCCGGAGAGGCAGAAGAGCCGAGGCCCCGTCGAACCCTCCGAGCCGATGGAGGCGTATGCGTCACCGCCGATCCGGAGCACCTCGAGCACGTTGATGAGCGTCTCCACATTGTTGATCCCGGTCGGCTTGCCGAACAGCCCCCGCTGGACCGGGAACGGCGGCTTGTTCCGAGGTTCGCCCCGCTTGCCCTCGAGCGAATTGAACAGAGCCGTCTCCTCGCCGCAGATATACGCACCCGCGCCGCGCCGAAGTTCGATGTCGAACGCCACCCCGCGACCCATGATGTCCGCGCCGAGCAAGCCGTGTCGGCGCGCCTCCGCGATAGCGTGGATGAGCCGGTCGGTTGCAAGGGGATACTCGCCGCGGATGTAGATATAGCCCTGCGCGCAGCCGGTGGTGATCCCCGCGATCGTGAGCGACTCCACCACCGCGAACGGGTCGGATTCCATGACGAGACGGTCCTTGAAGGTGCCGGGCTCGGATTCATCGGCGTTGCAGATGAAGTAGTGGGGGTGGGCCAGCTGCGAGGCGACCGCTTCCCATTTCACCCCGGTGGGGAACGCGGCGCCGCCCCGGCCCATCAGCTTGGCGTTCTTGACCTCAGTGACGGTGGCCTCGGGTCCGATCTCGAGCGCTCGGTGCAGCGCCTCGTATCCGCCGTTCGCGCGGTAGTCATCGATCGAGGCGGGATCGGCGTGCCCGACCCGGCGCAAGAGCCGGAGACCCGAGCGCGTCGCCGCATCCCACGTCTGGGGCGCAGTGTCCGCCCCGGCGCTCGTTATAGTCGACCCCGTTCCGGAGACGGCGGTCACGGCGAAGACCGTGGCACCGCCCAGCGCCACATCCGGTCTCCCGGCGCGCTGCGCAAAGATCGCTGGGGCCTGTTCGCACATGCCGAGGCACGGACTGCGCTGCCAAGTGGCGGCGCCGCCGGAGGTTGGCGTGCCCTCGGGTCCGATCGTTGTCTCGAGTTCGGCGCAGAGTTCCCGCGCTCCCAGCACCCGGCACGCGAGGTCATCGCACACATGCACCACGGTCTTCGGCCGTTCCTGCGTCGCGAACATGGCATAGAAACTCGCCACGCCGAACGCATCCGCCGGGGGGACCGAGAGTCGCCGGCACACGTAGTTCATCCCACCCGGGCTAATCCAGCCCACGCCGGCCTGCAGGGAGTGGAGCGCCTCGATGAGCAGGTGGCGCTGTTCGCGCGCGGCGTGCCCGGAACGGCCTACCCGGTGCGTTTCCGCGTCCCGCTCTCCCCCGGTCCACCCGTCCTGCGGTGGTCCCAGATAGGCGTCGACCGCCGCGCGCTCCTCGGCGCTTGCGTCGGCCTCCATGAACTTCAGATCCACGGGGAACCCGTCATCGGCGATACCACGGCGGGATGCACCTTCTCGATCCGAACCGCCGTCGCCTTGAACTCCGCGGTTCCCGAGCGTGGGTCGGTCGCTTCGATCGTGAGGACGTTCGTGTCGACCTGGTCGGGGAAATGGAAGGTCATGAACACCAAGCCCGGACGGAGCGCAGGGTCCAGGTGGATCGGCGCGCGGACGGTCCCCCGCCTGGAGGAGATATCCACCAGATCACCCTCAGCGAGGCCGTATGTCTCTGCGTCTTCCGGCGAGAGGTCTACGGTCTCTGCCCTGCGGAGCGGAGACGTGTAGCCGCCCGTCTGCACACCGGTGTTGTAGGAGTCCAACCGCCGGCCGGTCGTCAGCCGGAGCGGGAACGACGCGTCCAACAGATCGACGGGCGGGTCGTCGATCACGACGCTGAAGGGCGCCTTCATCCCCTGCGCGGCCGGATCGTCGAACTCCCAGAGCCGGGTGTGCAGGATGGGCGTGCCGGGGTGATCCTCGTCCGGGCACGGCCACTGCAACCCGCCGAGTTCCTCCAGGCGTTCCCACGACATACCCGCGTGCATCGGGCTGAGCGTCCGAAGCTCGTCCCATGCTTGCTCGGGGTCCTGGTGCACCCAGTCGCGCTTCAGGCGGGCAGCCACCCGGTTGATGATCCACACATCGTCTTTGGCGTTGCCCGGCGGGGTCAGCGCCGCCCGGCACCGCTGCACCCGTCGTTCACTGTTCGTGACGGTGCCCTCGGTCTCGAACGCCGAGTTGGAGGCCGGGAAGACCACCTCGGCGAGCTCCGCGGTCTTCGTCATGAACATGTCCTGGACGATCAGGCAGTCGAGGTTCTCCAGCAGGTGGACGGTGTGCTGCTTGTCCGCCTCGGAGCTGGCCGGGTTCTCGCCGATCACATAGACGGCGGTGAGGTCTCCACGCTCCATGGCCTCGAACTGCTGCGTGAGCGTCCAGCCGCTCTTGGCCTCGATGGGCACACCCCAAGCCGCCTCGAACCTCGCCCGGGCCTCGTAGTCGGTCTCGATGTCCTGGAACCCCGGCAGCTTGTTCGGGATGGCGCCCATGTCGCCGCCGCCCTGGACGTTGTTCTGGCCCCGCAACGGGTTGACCCCGCTCCCGTAGACGCCGACGTGGCCGGTAAGCAGGGCGAGATTGATCAAGCCGAGCACATTCTCGACGGCGTTGTGGTGTTCGGTGATCCCGAGCGTCCAGCAGATCATCGCGCGGGGTGCGCTCGCGTACGCGTGGGCGACCTCGCGGATGACTTCGGCCGGAACGCCCGTGACCTCAGCCCCGCGCTCGAGCGTCCAGTCCATCACCGACGCCTTGTACTCCTCGAACCCGGTCGTGGCGTGCTCGATGAAGGCGTGGTGCTGGAGATCGCTCGCGATGATCTCGCGGGCGATCGTGTTCGATAGGCCGATGTCGCTTCCCACGTCGATGCCGAGCCAGATGTCGGCCCACTCCGCGGACTCGGTTCGCCTGGGATCGACATCGATCAACTTGGCTCCGTTGTGGATCCCCTTGAGGACGTGGTGGAAGAAGATCGGGTGCGCTGCACGCGCGTTCGATCCCCACAATAAGACGAGGTCGGTGTGCTCAACCTCCTCATATGAACTCGTTCCCCCACCTGCTCCGAACACTGTCGCCAGACCGACGACGGAGGGAGCGTGTCAGGTGCGGTTACACGAGTCGATGTTGTTGCTGCCCATGACCTGACGCATGAACTTCTGTGCGACGAAGTTCATCTCGTTCGTGGCCTTGCTGCAGCTGAACAGGCCGACCCCGTTGCCGCCGTTCCGCTCGGTCGCCCTGCGCAGCCCCTGAGCGGCCCGATCCAGGGCCTCCTCCCAGGTGGCGGTGCGCAACACGCCCTCGTCGCGGACCATCGGCTCGGTGAGTCGCGTGAGCCCGTTCGCCATCGAGCGGCTCCTTTCCACCGGTTGCCGAACGCGATTGTAAGCCCGGTTCCCCTGTCGGAGGTAGCGGGCGGTGACCAGGGGTCGCGCACGCGTAGCTGCGGGCCTGGTCAGCCGAGGACACGGGCGGGGTGGCTATAGACATTCAGCCGCTCCTCCCGGACGAATCCGACCACCGTGAGGCCGAGCCGCTCCCCGGCCTCAACGGCTAGGGATGACGGCGCTCCTACCGCCGCAAGGATCGGGATGCCTGCCATCGCCGCCTTCTGGACCAACTCGAAGCTCACCCGGCCACTGACCTGCAGGATGCGATCCCCGGCGGGCAGGTTCCCCGCTAGAAGCTGATCCCCGATCACCTTGTCGACGGCGTTGTGCCGCCCGACATCCTCACGGAGCGATACGAGCTCGCCGCTCGCGGAGAACAGGCCCGCGGCGTGCAGGCCGCCGGTCCGTTCGAAGACCTTTTGCTTGGCGCGGAGTGTCCCGGGCAGGGAGGACAGTACGGCCGCCGTCACCGCGAGGCCGGGACCGACCGCGGCGCAGTGAACCTGGATGTCGTCGAGGGCCGACTTCCCGCACACGCCGCACGAAGACGTCGCATAGAAGTTGCGCCGCAGGCCGGCTGGATCGAAGGGGCGATTGAGCGTCACAGTGACCACGTTGTACCGCTGGTCCTGTGCGTCGACGTCGTCGCAGTAGGCGACCCGCACCAGGTCGCCGGGCGCGATGAGACCCTCCGTGAAGAGGAACCCCGCCGCAAGTTCGTAGTCGCCACCGGGGGTTCGCATGGTCACGGCGACCTGCGCGGCGTCCTCACCGGGTCCGGCCACCCGGATCTCCATAGGTTCCTCGGTCGCGAGTGTGTCGGGGCGCTCGCTCCGGACCCCGCCGTTGATCGCCACCACGTGAGCGGGCGTCTGCGCCTTCCTGAGTGGTTCCGTCGTTGCCATAGATCAAGGGTAGGGGCAGGGAGCGGATGGGTCCACTCGCTGACCGGCGGTTGGCCCGGCCGCGCGTCTGGTTTGGATTCCGTCGGGTTCGAGTCGTATCGTCCTTCAGCCGGCAGGTGCCGGCGCTAACGCACGGAAGGAAGTCACTCGGATGAAGTCCGGACTCGAGATCGCCCAGGAAGCAGCACTCCTGCCCATCACCGACATCGCGGCCGCAGCCGGCATCCAGCCCGACGAGCTCGAGCAGTTCGGCATGTACAAAGCCAAGATCTCCCTCGGCATCCTCGAACGCCTGAAGGATCGGCCCGACGGGAAACTGATCATCACCACGGCGATCACGCCGACCAAGGCAGGCGAAGGCAAGACCACCACCAGCGTCAGTCTCACGCAGGGCCTCGGGAAGATCGGCAAGGACGTCATGCTCTGCCTCCGCGAACCCAGCATGGGTCCGGTCTGGGGGATCAAGGGTGGCGGGAACGGCGGCGGGTTCGCCCAGATCGTGCCGATGGAGGAGATCAACCTCCATTTCAACGGCGACTTCCACGCCGTGCAGGCGGCGCACAACCTCCTCGCGGCGGCGCTCGACGCCTCCATCTACCACGGCGATGCGCTCGATATCGATCCGATGAGCATCACGTGGCCACGAACGCTCGACGTCAACGACCGCGAACTACGGAACACTGTGGTGGGCCTCGGCGGCAAGGTCCACGGGGTGCCGCGCGAGAACCAATTCGTCATCGTGGCGGCGTCCGAGATCATGGCCGTCTTCGCGCTGTCCTCGGATCTGGCGGACCTGCGGGCCAGGATGGGGCGCATCGTCGTGGCGTCGACATATGCGGGCAAGCCCGTGACAGCCGAGGACCTCCAGGTCGCAGGCGCGATGACGGTGATCATGAAGGACGCCCTCAAACCGAACCTGGTCCAGACGCTCGAGGGCCAGCCGGTGCTGGTGCACGCCGGGCCGTTCGGCAACATCGCCCATGCGAACAACTCGATCATCGAGGACCGTGTGGCATTGAAACTCGCCGACTATGTGGTGACGGAGGCCGGGTTCGCCTCGGACCTCGGGTTCCAGAAGTTCTGCGACATCGTGTGCCGCGTGGGCGGTTTGCGACCTGCAGCCGCGGTCCTGGTAACCACGATCCGGGCAACCAAGTCCCATGGCGGCGTGCCGTTCAACGACCTGGAGAGCGAGGATCTGGATGCGCTCGAGCGCGGGATCGAGAACCTCTCGGCGCATATCGAGATCGTGCGGGCCTACGGCCTTCCCTGCGTGGTGAGCATCAACAACTTCCCGACCGACACCGAGGCGGAGGTCTCGCTCATCGAGGAACTCGCCACCCGGGCGGGCGCCGAGCGCGTCGTGGTGAACCGGGCGTTCGCCCAGGGCGGTGATGGGGCCATCGATCTCGCGAACGCCGTCGTCGAGGCGTGCGAGAAGCCGAACACGTTCGATCAGCTCACGCCCGAGGGCGCAACGCTGAAGCAGCAGATCGAGGCCATCGCCACCCGGATCTACGGCGCCGACGGCGTCGACTACCTCCCGCAGGCTGAGAAGGACATCAAACGGATGGACGAACTCGGGTTCGGGACACTCCCGGTCTGCATGGCCAAGACGCACCTCTCGCTCAGCCACGACCCGTTACTCCTCAACCGGCCCACCGGGTTCCGGCTGCCGGTCCGCGCGGTGGTGCCGAGCGCCGGTGCGGGATTCGTCGTCGTTCTGTGCGGTGACATGCAGCGGATGCCGGGTCTGGGGAAGACGCCGAACTTCATGGGCGTGGACATCGACGAGACCGGTAAGACGATCGGGCTCTTCTGAGGTCCCCGGATCGAACGAGGCCCAGTCCTACGCGGGCGGGGGCATCACGCAGAACTCGTTGCCTTCCGGGTCCTGCATGACCGCCCAGATCTCACCGTCTTCCTCGACCCAATTCCTGAGCCGGGCGCCCAATGCCTCGAGGCGTTCGATCTCGGCCTCGTGGTCGGTGTCGGCGGCCAGGTCCAGATGCACCCGGTTCTTGCCGACGCGCTCCTCCCCAACCTCGGTGAAGAAGATGACGGGGAGATCGCTGTCCTCTGGCGGTTCCAGCATGATGCTGGGGTCGTCCTCCGGGTCGTAGACGCCCTTGCGAGCGAGCCGGTCGAGCTCGCTCTCGTCGTAGGGTGCGACCGGCCAGCCGAGCGCAGCCGACCAGAACCGCGCCAACGGGGCGGCGTCTCGGCAATCGAACACGATGGCGTCGATGCGCATCCAGTCAGAGTGAACCCAGACGGGCTGGACCGCAACCCGAGCGGGGTCAGGAGATCCGCAACTGGAACGCGGTCTGACCCTCTCGCAGGAGCGCTTCGGCACGCGCGCGCACGGAGGTGACCTCCTCGAGCAGCGAGGCCCTCGCCATCTCGTCCTTGATCATCGCAGCATTGATCTCGACGTTTGCCATGGCACAGAGCACCGACGCGTACGCGCATCCGGCTCCGGACCATCCGTCGGAGGCGGCTGCGGGGTTACCGGTGGCGGTGGCCTCCACCGCGACCTCCATCAATGCGACCGCCTTGCTCGCGATCTCCATCGGCACCCTCGCGGCATCCAGGTACCCAGTCTGGATGGCCGCGCTGCGCAGCTGCTTCTCCTCGTCCGTCGACTTCGGCATCTTGAACGCGGCCATGACCCCATCGAACGCGTGCGCATCCCGATCGGCAAGCGTCAGGAACTCCGTCTGCGCGCGGTCCCCCTCGGCGACCAGGACCTGCATCCTGTCCGAGACACCCGCGAACCCGTCCTTGCCGAGCGTGAGCCGTGCCACCATCGCGATGAGTGCCCCCGCCGTCGCAGCCGCGACGCCGGCCACGGCGCCTCCACCGGGCGTTGGCGCCTCTGATGCCAGCACTCCCAGGAACCCGCCCACCGTCTGCTCCGCTGTGGTTACCGTGCCGTCGTTCATCGGTCCTCCCCCACGAGTCGTTCGAGGATCTGGGAATCCGGATCGAATCCCCGGAGTTTGAGCCGGGCGACATCTTCCGGCGCGATGGCAGCCGCCGGCACCAGGCCGACGATCTCGGAATCCACGATGCCCATACCCGCGTCCCCGGCCGCCGCGGCGACCGCATCGTACGCCGCGTGCAGACCCGTCACCTCATGATTCACGAGGTTCATCGAGACGGTGACGATGCCGCCTCGGTCGGGAACCGCGAACCCGATCGCCCGAACCGCCGGCAGCCCTCCCGAGGATTCGCGGATCCCCTTGGCGATCTCGTTCGCAACGGCCGCATCCGCGGCGTCGAGGTACACGTTGAACGCGATCAGCGGACGGCGCGCTCCCACCGCCGTCGCCCCGGCGCGCCCGAGGCGGTGCGGACCGAAGTCGGGCAGGCGCTCCCCTGTCACCACCGCGTCGCGGAGCCCTTCGAACTCGCCCTTGCGGACGACCGCTAGGGACGTTCGTTCTGGAGCCACGGCGGCTTGGTCGTAGAGGTAGACGGGGATGTCCGCGGCAAGTGCGAGCTGTTCGGCGAAGGCTCGAGCAAGCGCCACGGCTTCCTCCATGGTCGTCCCCCGCACCGGCATGAAGGGGATGACGTCGGCTGCGCCCATGCGCGGGTGGCCGCCCTGGTGCTGGGTCATGTCGATCAGATCGATCGCCGTCATCGCTCCCGCCATCGCGCTGCGCTGCACGGCATCCGCGCTGCCCAGCACCGTCGTATCCAGTCGGTTGTGATCGGCGTCGGCCTCCGCGTACACGACGCGCGCTCCGGGAACATGCAGCGCACCGACGATCTCGTCGATCACGTCCTTGCTGCGGCCCTCGCTGAAATTGGGCACGACTCCGTAAACCTGGTCCGTCATGGAACCGAGGATACGGGTTGACTCAGCCGCGCGGCTTCTTCTTCTCCGGGTCGTAGACCGACAGGACGTCGACCGTCGCCGGGACGGTGCTGTCACCGACGACCACGTCCACCTTCTCCCCGTCCACCGCGGCGTCGGTGTCCAAGATGGCGAGGCCGATGGTTCCGACGCGGGGACTGGACGCCGGCGAGGTCACCAGTCCGATCTCCTTGCCGTCCTTCATCACCTTCGCGCCGTAGTCCGGAGCCTGGTCGCCCTCGATCCGCAGCGTCTTGAAACGCTTCGGTCGGTTCGCCCCGTACGCCGCGAGCGCTGCCGCGCCGACGCATTCGGTGCCGGTCTTGATGAACCGGTCCATGGACAGGTCGTACGGGGAGATCTCGTTCGCGTTGTAGTCCACAGCCATGATGAGCAGCCCGACCTCGGTGCGCGCGAGATCGATCGCCGTGATGCCGAACGGCACACCGCCGGCGTCGATGAGCGACTCCCAGATGGTGAGGGCGTGCTCGGGCGCGGACATGACCTCGTACCCCTTCTCGCCGCTGAATCCGGTCCGAAGGACCCATGCGGGAACGCCAGCCACCTTCGTGGGCTCGGGCCAGAACCTGAAGTACCCCAGGCCTGAGAGGTCGCGTTCGGTGATGCTCTGCAGGGTCGCCTGAGAGGTCGGACCCTGCGCAGCGATCAATGAATAGTCCGTGGTCGTGTGCTTGATCGTGGCATCCAACCCGGCGGCGGTCTCGCGGAACCAATCCTCGATCCCTGGCGAGTTGATCGTGAGCCAGAAGTGGTCGGGGGCAAGGCGGTAGACGTTGCCCTCGTCGATCATCGTGCCGTCGGCGTTCATCCAAGCGCCGTAGCGAACGGAGCCATCCGTCATGCCCTCGAGCGCGTTGGAGAACCGGCGTTGGATCATGCGACCGGCATCCGGGCCGGATACGTCGTACTTCGAGGTGGAGTGCAGGTCCCAGATACCCGTCGCGGTGCGCAGGGCCTCGTATTCGTCCATGGGATCGGCGCCCTCATGGTTGTTCCAGGGGTAACCGTCCTCGAACACGATATCGGCGCCGTGGGCCTCGTGCCAGTCGTGCAGTGGTGATGGGTGCCGCTCTTCCTCCGTCATCCTCGTTCCTCCTTGGTTGTGATCCGCGCTAGCGCGGACGGGTTTTCTTCGGGTCGTAGATCGCCAATGCGTCGACGCTGCCGATGACCGTTCCATCACCGGCAGCGACATCCACCTTCGTGCCATCGGCCGCGACGTCCGTCCGGAGCATCGCGAGACCGATATTGGCGCCGAGCTTGGGACTGTGCGCCGGGGAGGTCAGGATGCCAACCCCTTCGCCCCCGATGGTGATTGCCGCGCCGTACTCCGGGAGAACCTCCCCTTCCAACCGAACCGTCTTCAGCCTGTTCGGTGGATCGAGCGCGATCTCGCGGAGTTTCTCTTTCCCCATGAACTCGCCTTCTCCGTTCAGCGCAACCATCCGATCGAGCCCCATATCGAAGGGACTCGCATCGTGCTGCTGGTAGTCGTAGTCGGTCACGATCATCCCCACCTCGATGCGGATGGCCTCGATGATGTCGATCCCGTACGGAACAGCGCCCGCCGAGCGAACGCCCTCCCACACCTGCTCGGCGTGTTCGGGCGAAAGGAACACCTCATACCCATGCTCGCCGCTGAAACCGGTGCGGCTGATGATCACCGGTGCTCCCGCGAGCGTGATCTGCTGGGGGATGAACGAGAAGTAGCGCATCGCATCGACATCGGCGTCGGTGAGGGTCTTGACCAGGTCGCGCGACCTCGGGCCCTGGATCTGCATGCTCGGCGTCTCCGGTCCGATGTAGCGGACCTCCACCTCGAGTCCCTTCGTCGCATCCGTGAAGTACCCCTCGCGGTCCATGACGTTCGTCATGACCCAGAAATGGTCGTCCGCGAACTTGAAGACTGTGCCATCGTCGATGAGCATCCCCTCCTCGTCGACGAACCCCCCGTAGCGGACCTGGCCCGTCTTCATGGCGAGGATGTCGTTGGTATGCGTGCGCTGGACGGCCTCGGCCGCCTCCGGGCCCGCGAAGTCCCATTTGTTGAGCGGGGAGAGATCCCACATCCCGACGCCATCGCGCACGGCGCCGTACTCCTTGTCGAAGTCGCCCCAGCCCGTGGTCCAGAGCCATCCGCCCTCCTCGACGAACCCGGCGCCGCTGGCGGCCTGGATGTCGTAGAACGCGCTCTGGATGGGGTCGGTCACGCTGCCTCCTCGCGGGTTGGGTTGGGAACCGGGTTATACCGCTTCGTTGAACCGTTGTTCAAGTCGGAGGCTGCGGGCGAGCCATCTTGAGCAGGTCGTGAACGGTGGGCTCGGGGGCGCCGACTGCCCGAGCGGCCAGTGTGATGAACAGCTGGGCGGTGACCAGCGCATCGTCCAGGGCATCGTGCGGATTCGCGACCGGCACGCCGAAACGCTGCGCGGTGTTCGTGAGGCCGTAGCCAAGCTGAGAACGCGCCGCGTCCGGGGCACCATCTGCGGCGATCGCGAGGGTTCGGACGTCGATGGTCCGCCGACGCCACGCTCGCCTGGCGCCCCCGAAGAGCGCCCGGAGGAAATGCATCTCGACTTCGGCGTACCAGACCAGGAGATAGCGGCCATCCAGGGCCGCCTTCAACGACGCCTGGACGTCGGCCATCTCGGGTGCACCGGCCAGATCCTGGGGCCGCAGTTCGTGGATGGTTTGCGATCGTGGCGAGGGCGGCACCTCGGGCCGGATGAACCGCTCGACGGATCCGCCGACGATCACCCGTCCCGCGAGCACCGGCACGACACCGAACGAGATGACGACATCTTTCGACAGATCCAGGCCGGTGGTCTCGAAGTCGAGTGAGGCGAACGCAGCCTCGCGCCACGGCGCTCGGGCGCCGGCAGGCGGTGCCGGCAACTCGCCGAGAGGGCTCATCCTGCCGGTGGGACGCCCATCCGGATGGCCCCGTCCTCGGTGACGATCGCGTGAACGGGAAGGTCGAAATGTCCGGCCGGGAGTGGTTCGCCCACAACCTGGAGCGCCAGCCCGATACCGATGCGCGTAGCGTCGGTCTTCGGCAAGAAGCGATCGTAGAACCCGCCGCCGTACCCGACCCGCCTTCCCTGGCGATCGAACGCCACCGCGGGCGTGAAGACGACCTCTATCTCGGTCGGAGGGACCACCCGCCCCCTTACGGGCTCCATCGCCCCGAACGGCGTTCCGCTCAGCTCCTCACCTGCGCGCCAGGTCCGGGCCTCCAGATCGCCGTCGACGATACGGGGGAGGGCGAGGACCTTCCCCGCACCGGCGAGCGCTTCGATTAGCGGCATGGTGGGGAGTTCGGACCCGAAGGTCCAGAACGCCAGCACCGTGTTGGCACCGCTCACCTCGGGGAGCCCAAGGCAATGGGTCGCAACCGCTGCAGCCGCCCGGGCCCGTTGATCCGGCGTGGTCCGCTCGCGCAGCCCCAAGACGCGACGGCGAACATCGCGTTTCGCCTTCTTGAGCGCCGCGCTGCTCACGTGAGTTGGTCCAGGGCAAGCATCGCCGCGCCGATGGCGCCGGCGTCCGGACCGAGCGACGCGGGGGCCAGGGACACGGCCGGTCGATGGGCGCCCGCCTCGACCGCCTGCTGGAACGCCACCCGCGCGGCCGCGACGAGGAGATCGCCCGCCGCCGCGGCACCGCCGCCGACG
>JBDTXD010000001.1:0-25592 GCA_040006375.1 Actinomycetota bacterium | reverse complement strand
GGATCGCCAGATCCGTCGGTGGCGCGACCGGTCGTGCGGTGATGCCGCCGGTGCCTCCGGCCCCGGCCCCGGCCCCGGCTCCCACGCCGGCCCCGGCTCCCACGCCGGAACCGGCCCCGCCACAGGAGCCACCGACAGGTGAGCCGCCGGAACCACAGGTCGCCCGGCCACACTGAACAAACCCTACCTCCGGCTACTCCGGAGCCCTTGAGGTGGACAGTTTCGCCAAGTGGTGAGACCGTCCGTCTCTGTCCTTCCGCTTTCCGGATGGAGGCTCACCGTGCAGTCGGACGCATCCGCACACGATCACGACGCGTCCACCCCCGAAGGGGATGAAGGAACTCCTGCGACGGAGTCGGTGGCGCTCGATGAGGATGCGCGTGTCCGGCTCGCGCTGGAAGCGAGCGGCCTGGGCACATGGGAGTGGGACGCCGCGACCGGCGAGGTCGTGTGGGACCGGGCGCTCGAGCGGATCTACGGGCTGAATGAAGGAACGTTTCCACGGACCTACGAGGCTTACCTCGCGCTCCTACATCCCGCCGATCGAGAGATGGTTGCGACGACATCGACCGCCTCCCTCGAGGCCGGAGGAGATCACAAGGTCGAACACCGCGTCATCTGGCCCGACGGCTCCATCCACTGGGTGGAGGGCTGGGGCCGGGTACTGCGAGCCCCCGATGGAGCACCACGAGGGTTGATGGGGGTCTCCGGCGACATCACGGAGCGCAAGCTCCACGAGGAACGGCTCCGCCAGTTACAGGAGGTTACGGTCGCGTTGGCTGAAGCGAGAACCACAGAAGAGGTCGGGCTGATCGCGCTGCACGAACTAGTCGCTGCGACCGACGCGGCCGGTTCGACGCTCTTGCTGCTCGAGGCCGATGGGACCCACATCAACGTGGTCGCGACCTCCCTGCCGGAGGCGGACCTGCCCGAGGATTGGCGGCGATTCACCACCGATTCCCCGCTCACGGGTGCCGAGGCGATCCGCAGCGGTCGTACCGTCATCCGCCCGGCTCGCGTGGCCGGCGGTCCGAGCGCTGCCCTCGCGCAGATGCGAACCGAACTCGGCGAGCAGGCCGTCGTCGTGGCGGTTCCGCTCAGGGCGGGCAACCGGATGCTCGGCGCGATCGGCTTGACACTCGCCGCCCTCCCGTCCCCCACGCAGGAGTGGCAGGACTTCATGACCACCCTAGGGGACCAGTTCGGCCAGGCGCTGGAACGTGCGCAGCTGTATGAGGCCGAACAGGAGGCCATGTACCGGCTCCGGCTCCTTGCCGACGCCAGCCGTCTGCTCGGCTCGTCTCTGGAGTACGAACAGACCCTCCGGGAGGTGGCGGCCTCGGCCGTGCCCGACTTCGCCGACTGGTGCACGGTCGACCTCGTGGACGACCATGGAGGCCTTCAGCTGCTCGCGGTGGCGCATGCGGACCCGGAGAAGGTGCAGCTCGCGCGGGATCTTCGCGAGCGGTATCCGCCCGACCCCGAGGCGCCAACAGGCACGTCCGCGGTCGTGAGGACCGGGAAGAGCGAATTGCTCCCCGAGATCCCGAAGGAACTCCTAGACCGAGTCGTGGTCGAATTCCCGGAGCTTGGCGACCTCATCGAGCAACTCCATCTGACCTCGGCGATGACGGTGCCGTTGATCGCTCGCGGACGGGTGCTCGGCGCCATGTCGTTCGTTTGGGGAGAGTCCGAGCGCCACTACGATGAAACGGATCTCGCCATCGCGCAGGAGCTCGCCCTGCGAGCGGCGATCTCCATCGACAACGCCCGGATCTTCGACGAACAACGGCGGGTGGCGGACACCCTGCAGTCGAGCTTGCGCCCCCCGCTCCTGCCGGAGATCCCCGGGATCGAGCTCGCCGCCGAGTACCACCCGGGCGGCGCCATGTTGGAGGTAGCCGGCGATTTCTACGATGTGTTCGAGTTGCGACCGGGGAGTTGGTTCGCGGTCGTCGGAGATGTCTGTGGCAAGGGCGTGGACGCCGCGGCCGTCATGGCGCTGGCGCGATACACGATCCGAACCGCCGCCCTCCGGCAGGTTCGTCCCAGCGGGATCCTGTCGACGCTGAACGAGGCCTTGCTGAGATCTGGATTCGATCGGTTCGTGACGGTGGCGGCGCTCCGGATCGACGAGGGTGAACAGTTCTCGCGCGTGACGCTCTCCTGCGCCGGACACCCCGAACCGATGCTGGTGTCCGGCGGGGACGCCACCCTGGTCCAGGTGCCCGGCACCCTGCTCGGGGTGGTCGAGTCGCCCGAGCTCACCGACCACTCATTCGAGCTGAAGCCTGGGGATTGTCTGGTGCTCTACACGGACGGAGTCACTGAGGAGCATCGGGGGTCCGAGTTGTTCGGTGACGAGCGGTTGCTCGACCTGGGGCGCGCGCTCGGCGATGAACCCGTCGCGGTATTCGCGAAGAAGATCGTCGAGAGGGTCGAATCATTCGGCGGTGGACGGCCGGCAGACGACATCGCCGTGCTGGCCGTCCGGCGCGTCTAGACGGCAACACTTACCTCAGGCCGGCGCGGCGTCCTCGCGTCGCAGTTCGTAGCGAACGCCGTGCCACGTCTCGCCGTCCGAGTGGTGTTCGAAGCGTTCCATCAGTCGCATCCCAACCTTCTCGGCGACGCGGATGGACGGGATGTTCTCCGCACTGGCGTACGCGCGCGCCACCCGTGCACCCAGCTTGTCGAACGCGTAGGCGATGATCGCCGCGACGGCTTCGGTGGCGTAGCCCATCCCTTGAAACACCGGCGCCATCGTGTACCCGACCTTGATCACGCCGGGTTCGCCCTCGGCTGCACTGAATCCCACATCGCCGACCAGCGTTCCCGTGTCGCGTTCGATCACGGAGAGCTGCACCCAACCCCCGGCCTCACCCGGCGATCGGGTCGCCATGAGTTCGATCTCGCCGCGGATGCCGTCGGGGTCCGTGCGCTCCCAGCCCTGGTACCGATTGACCTGCGGATCGCTCCGGTAGGCGGAGATCGAGCCGGCGTCCTCGGGATCGGAGCGACGCAGCTGCAGGCGTTCCGTTTCCAGAGGGCTGAAGTCGATGTCGATGTCCATCCGAGCCAGGGTACCGGCCTCGCGCAGCGCCTCACGTTTCCTCGGCTCCTGCGTATGCTGCAACGAGGCGATCAGAAGGAGGAGACGGTGAGCGACTGGAACGCAGGGATCATCCAGGAGTTCAGGGACAACGAGGGTGTTGTCGGCGGGTATTTCGAAGGTAAGACGCTGCTGCTACTCACCAGCACGGGCGCGAAGACCGGGAACAAACACACCACGCCACTGGCGTGCTACCGCGACGGTGATGCGTGGGTCGTCATCGCTTCGGCGAACGGCTCGGACACCCACCCGGCGTGGTACCACAACCTCAGGGCGAACCCGCAGGCCCACATCGAGGCGGGCACCGAGTCGATCGACGTCGAGGCCGCTGAGGCCACGGGTGAGGAGCGCGATCGGCTCTATGCCGGGATGGTCGGCATCATGCCCCAGTTCGCGGAGTACGAGACGAAGACGGCGCGGAAGATCCCGGTATTCAGGCTCACACAGCGCTAAGCGCAGCTCAGTCCAGCGCTCGGCTGATGTTGTCGCCCCATCGTTTCATCCTGGCCACATAGGCGCGGCCGGCGTCCACGATCTCGGGCGGTGGCTCGAGACCGAGTTCGGCCATGCGCTCCTGTGCCCACGCCTCCGCCTCCGCCTCGACCTGCCAACGGCGTTTGCGCCCTCGCCGGTCGTGCCCCAGGACGATGTGCCCGATCTCGTGCAGCCCCCGATAGAGGGAGCGACGCGTGCCGATCTTCGCGTCCAGGTGCACGGTCCCCTGGGTAGCGAACCCCCGGCGGTGGCTGTTCCGGTACCGACATGGGCCCGCACACCACTGCACCCCGAATCGGTCGAGTTCTGCCTGGAATGTCTCGCGGAGCGTCACGGCTCGGGAGTCTCGCAGGTGGGACGCACGGTTGCCGCTGCGCTTCGTAGGCTGGATGGGTGGACATCTACCTGGAGGCGGGGGACAGGCGCGTCTTCGCCGGGGCGATCGCCTGGCCGGGATGGTGTCGAACGGCGCGCGATGAGACCGGCGCCATCGAGGCGCTCCTGTCCTACGGCCCTCGGTATGCCGGTGTCATGTCCGGCTCGGGCGTCCGGCCCGCATTCGCTCCCCCGAAGCGCGCGTCGTCGTTCACCGTTCGCGAACGGCTCACCGGCGACAGCACGACGGATTTCGGCGCGCCGTCCATCGCTCCTTCCGGGGATGCGTCGGCGATGCGGCCGCCAGAGCTCCGCCGGTTGCAGGCCGTGCTCCGGGCGACCTGGGACGCGCTCGACAGGGCAACGGAGACCGCTGCCGGCGTGACCCTGGCGCGCGGCCCGCGAGGTGGAGGCCGCGATCTCGATGGCATCCTGGCCCATGTCGCCGGCGCTGAGTCGAGTTACGCGCGGAAGATCGCTGTCCGGTCGCCCGATGTGACCGCCGACCCGCGCGCCTCGTATCCCGCGTTGCGCGAAGCGGTCCTGGAGGGGCTGGCGCGCGCCGTCACAGAAGGGCTCCCGGCGACGGGGCCCCGCGGAGGTGCGATGTGGTCTGCCCGGTACTTCGTCCGCCGGGCGGCGTGGCATGTCCTGGACCATGCGTGGGAGATCGAGGACCGATCCGGGGGCTCAGGGTGACCGCCGGCATCACCATCCGCGTCGCGGAAGCGGGCGACATCCCGGCAGCCACGCGCACGATCGCGTCGGCGTTCACGCAGGATCCGGCGTGGGGATGGGCGCTGGAGGGGGCGGCCCCCAGTGCGGTGTCCGCATGGTGGTCGTTCCTGCTCACGAGCGCCCTTAGATATCCCTGGCTCCGCGTGACCGGAGCCTGCGAGTCGGTCGCGCTCTGGATCCCCCCTGGGGGGACGGAGCTGACGCCAACGGAGGAAGAAGAGATCGAGCCATTCATCTCCGCCCTCGCGAACGATCGCGCCCGCCTGCTCCCCGAGATCATCCGCCTCTTCGAGGAGAACCATCCCCGTGATGAGCCACACTTCTATCTGAGCCTGTGGGGAACGCACGCCGATCGTCGGGGCGCGGGCTTCGGGGGAGCGCTCATCCTTGGGAACCTCGCCGAGATCGACCGGCTGCACATGCCCGCGTACTTGGAGTCGACCAATGATGCGAACCTGGATCACTACGGCAGGCTCGGATTCGGCCAGCGCGGCTCCTTCACGCTCCCAGAAGGCGGCCCCACGGTGACGACGATGTGGAGACCCGCCCGCTGAGCCTGTCGATAGATACTGCTCGCTCGTCGTAGGCTCACCGTGTGACGAGCCCACTCGTTCTCACCGTCATCCTCATCGCGCTGGTTCTCGGGAGTGCCTATCTCTTCGTCAACGCCCGTGAGCGCAAGCCCGTCGAGGCCAAGGGGAGGGCATTCCGGCCGGTTTACCGTTCGACGCGTCGGCCGCTCTACGTGCGTGCGGCGCCCTTCCTGCTCTTGGCGGTCGCGGTCGCGTTCCTCGCCATCGCCGTTACGCAGTTCCGGTTGAGCCGTCAGGTGACCCAGGGAACGGTGATCCTGGTCATCGACACGTCCGATTCCATGGATCAGGCCGACGTGACCCCGACCCGGCTGGATGCGGCGAAATCCGCCGCGGGCGCGTTCCTTCGCGCCCTGCCTGCGGACTTCCGCGTCGGGCTGGTGACGTTCGCCGGCACCGCGGACCTGACAGTGGCGCCGACGTTGGAGCGGGGCCGCGTGACAGCCGCGCTCGCCGGAGTCACCACCGAGCAGGGCACCGTCATCGGCGACGGACTGGCCACCGCACTCGATGCCATGGAGGCTGACTGGCGAGCCGACGGCAAGGGTCCCGCGGCGGTCCTACTCCTGTCGGATGGGCTGGACACCGGCAGCACGGTCGCACCCGCGACGGCGGCCTCGCGGGCGGCCGAACTCGAGGTCCCGGTCTTCACGGTGGCGCTCGGCGTCGAGACCGCAACGGGGGGCGCCGACACCGGGCTCCTCCGCCAGATCGCGACGACCACCGACGGGCAGACCTTCACCGCTCAAACCGCGAGCCAGTTGACCAGCGTCTACGCATCCCTGGGCTCGACCCTGTCGGTGGATCTGGCCATCGGCCATTCCGCCGGGCTCTTCGTCGGGTTGGCGGCGCTCTTCGGGCTCGCTGCCGGAGCCGTGCTGTTGGTTTCCACTCGCGCGCAGAAGTTCTGACGACGTCGTGGCTCTGGATACGCCGGCCATCCGCGCACTCACAGATCTCGACGTACCGTTCACGCCGGTGCAGACTGCGTTGGCCCACAGCGCAGCGGAGAGCGCCGAGCTGCAGGGCATAGAACTCGACCGTCGTTCGCCGAGACGCGGGCCTTCTCGCGGCGACCGCGGCGGCGGTCGCCGATGTCACGAGAGCCGCGGACGATCAGGCCTGAAGCGCCGACTGTGCCCGGCTCCTCGCGATCAACCGCGGCGCGGTGACCATGAGTGCGGCCAGCGCGAAGAGACCCATCACGTAGGAGGCACCGATCCCGACGGCCAAGGAGATGTGTGTGGCATTCGCCACCGCAACGGCGGCGCCTCCCAACCCCGCGCCACTCGCCACTCCGAGCATGTCCATGAGCAAGACCGACGACAGCTGCCGTCCCTCCTGTCCGGGGCCGGACTGCTGCATCGTCGCTAGCGACGGGATCGGGAACGCGATCCCCATCCCCAGGCCGACGAACACCCACCCCGCGAACGCCGCAGCGGCCGGGACGGCTGTCCACAGCGTTGCGAACACGGCGATCTCGCCCAGGATGATGAACGCTACGCCGATCTGCATGAGCCGCGATAGCGAGAAACGGGCCGTTCGTCCCGACTGCCACACGCTCCCGGCCGACCACGTCAGCGTCGCGGCGGTGAGCGCGAGGCTCGCGACCCCGAGCGAAAGCCCTCGCACCCCCGTCAGCATGAGGGTGAGGAACGAATCCGACGCGATGAATCCGAACGACAGGAGGAACGCGGACGCGCCCGCCGCGGGGATCCCCGGCGCTGCGAGCAGCGTCCCGGGCACGACGATCTGCCGGAGCGCGGGCCACGCGATCACGAAGCCGCCCACCACCAGTATCGGCGCCCACCATTCGACCACCGCCAGGGAGGTGAATACGAGCCCGGCGCCCACCATCAGCTGCAGCGGCCACCGGGGAGCGAGCGGCGTTCGAGCGTTCTCGGGCGCGGGCACCAGACCGACCGCGGGCGCCATGAGGAGCCAGCCGAGCCCCAGGAGCGGGATCGGGGCGATGAAGGCCCATCGCCAGCCGACGGTGCTCGCGATGAGCGCCGCGAACGGCGGGCCGATCAGGCCGGGGAGGATCCACATGCTCGAGAGCAGCGCGAGCACCCGGGGTTGGAGGCGTTCCGGGAACGTCTTGGCCACCGTCCCCAGCGAGAACGCATAGAGGCCGCCGCCACCCGCCCCCAACACGAACTGGCCGGCGAGGAGCATCGGCATCGCGACCGCGGCTCCCGAGATCATGAGGCCGCTCCCCATCAGCGCGAGCGCCTGGAGCAGGACCCGGCGCGGCCCGAACCGATCGACGGCCTTCCCGGCGATGGGGATGGAGGCGAGCATCGCAAGGCTCGATGCGGTGAACGCCAATCCGTACAGCTGGACCATGCCGAGGTCCTTGCGCACATCGGGCATGATCGTGGCGATCGCCAGGTACTGGATGGCGGCGATCGCCTCCAAGAGCAGTAGCCCCGCAGCCAGCCGGCCCCGGCGGCCGTGGAACACCTCGCGCCAGGGTGGAGCCGCATCGGTTGCCGGGGGTTCGACCTCCATCGCGTGAGTGTATGTCTGGCGCCATAGGGCGTTGTCGCCGGAGGATGACCGGCGGTAGGTTCGCGCGATGCCGCGCTATCGGACCGCCGCCGAACTCCACCTCATGGAGGGAACACCTCCGCCCGCCGATCGTCTGGTCACCCTCGCGAACTGGCAGGACCCGCCCTTCAACCGATGGGGGTTCCAACATGTCCGCGATCTCATCCCGACCGCCCGCATCTCGCGTGGTCAGGGGCAGGTGTGGGACCTGCCTCGGGCCGAACGCGATCTCGAGGACCTCACGTTCACGTCCGGACGTAAGACCCTGACCGTTGGCCGGATGCTGGAGGACACGGCAACCGACGGGTTCATGGTCCTGCACCACGGCAAGGTGGTGACGGAGCGCTATCTCAACGGCATGACCCCGGACACGACTCACCTGCTTATGAGCGTGTCGAAGTCGGTGACATCCACCGTGGCCGGCATCCTCATCGGCCGTGGCCAGCTGTCGGCCGGCGCGCCGGTCACCGACGTGCTACCCGAGCTCCGAGGCTCCAGCTTCGACGGGGCGACCGTGCAGCACCTTCTGGACATGCGAACGGGCACGCGGTTCAACGAGGACTATGAGGATCTGGATGCTGAAGTTCGGATCTACGAGGAGATCTACCTCTGGCGACCCCCGACCGGACGCGACCTGCCAGCCGATGCGACCGCATATTTCGCCACCCTGGTCAACGACGGCCCGCACGGTGGTCCGTTCCGCTATCGGTCGGTCCTTACCGACGTCCTGGGCTGGGTGATCGAACGCGCCGCCGGCGCAAGGCTCGCCGAGCTGATCTCCCGGGAGGTGTGGCAGCCGATGGGCGCCGAGCATGACGCGGAGGTCACGGTGGACGGGCACGGGAACGCGATGGCCGACGGCGGGGTGTGTACCTCGCTCAGAGACCTCGCGCGGTTCGGCCTCCTGTTCGCGAGGGGCGGGGAACGCGACGGGCGGCAGATCGTGCCGGCTGCGTGGATCGCCGACGTCGTCGCCGGAGCGCCCGACGGTGTTGAGGCGTATGCGCAGGGGGCCGACGCGGCGGACCGGCGCCCGGGCGCCCACTACCGTGATAAATGGTGGGTGCTCTCGCCAGACGTCGCGGCGTACGCCGGCCTCGGCATCAATGGGCAGATGGTATTCGTACACATGCCCACGGAAACGGTGATCGCGAAGTTCTCCACGTGGCGAACGGCACTCGATCCGCTCGCGGACCGGTGGACGATCGACGCAGCGTTCGCCATCGCGGACTCCTTGGGGTAGCGCGTTCTGCCGGGTCGCACTTCCTGGGCGAGGGCGCTCCCACTCCCGCATCCGTCGCGGCCCTTGTCGTTTCGCGTACGCTAGGTGCGTGCCTGACAGTATGGGAAAGCGACAGCGTCGTGAGGTGAAGGCCAACAAGGCCGCCGCCCGCGAGGAGCTACGCCTAGCCCGGAACCAACGGCGCGACGACCGTGCCAACGGCATCCTCCCTGAGCAGACGGACGACGGGTTCGCTCAGATCGCGGTCGAAGAGGACATCGTCGTCGACGTACCCGCTGACGGCTCCTAGCCCAGCAGCGTCGTTCACGACTTCGCCAAACCGCGCGTGAGTCCCTCGCACCACGATCCTTAGGAGTGCCCGTATGACCAGTTCCACCGCGGCAGCGTTCGACACTGCCCGCACCACCCATGAGATGCCGGGCCGGCCGTTCGCCGACCTCGGTGTTTCCGCTCAGGTTGTCGAAGCGCTACGCATGCGCGGCATCGCTGAGACGTTCGCCATCCAGTCGCTCGTGCTCGAGGACGCCATCGCCGGCCGGGACGTGCTCGCCAAGTCGCGTACCGGATCCGGCAAGACCCTCGCGTTCGCGGTCCCGATCGTCGAACAGTTGATGCACGACACCCGTTCGCCCACCGCGCTGGTCATGACACCCACGCGCGAGCTTGCGAGCCAGGTGACCGAAGAGTTCCGCGCCATCGCCGATGTGAAGCATCTGCAGATCGCATCGGTCTACGGCGGGGTGGGCATCCAGGCGCAGGCCAAGCGCGCGCGGCACGCCGACATCCTCATCGCCACGCCCGGCCGCCTGTTGGACCTGGTGAACCGCCGGCTGCTCCGGCTCGATCGCGTGAGGATCTGTGTCCTAGACGAGGCCGACCGCATGCTAGACATGGGGTTCCTGCCCGACGTCACGCGGATCCTGGAGCAACTCCGCGACGAACGCCAGACCATGCTGTTCAGCGCCACGCTCGACGGTGAGGTCGGCCGGCTTGCCAAGCGCTTCACGTACCAGCCGGCTATGCACGAGGTGGCCGACGACTCGCCGACGATCTCCACGGCCGCCCACCGGTTCATCGGTGTCGAGCACCCGAAGAAGACCGCCGCCCTGGTTCGCGAACTCGCCGCCGATCGAGGTCTCACCCTGATCTTCGTTCGCACGCAGCGCGGAGCGGACCGGCTGGCCAAGAACCTGAAGACGCAAGGGTTCCGCGCGGGAGCGCTGCACGGCGGGATGAGCCAGCCCCAGCGCGAGCGGGCGCTCGGCCACTTCGCCTCCGGTGCCAACGACGTATTGGTTGCGACCGATGTCGCGGCTCGCGGGTTGGACCTGGAGGCCATCACACACGTCATCAACTTCGACCCGCCCGAGGATGACAAGGCCTACGTTCACCGCGTCGGCCGTACGGCTCGTGCCGGCCGCTCCGGAACGGGGATCACGTTCGTGACACCCGAACAGCACGGTGACGTCCGCGCGATGGCTCGAACGCTCGAACTCCACGCCGAGTTCGAGGATGCAGGGATGCGAGCGCAGCGCCCGCAGCAGGGACCGAAGGATGTTCGCAATGACGGCCGTCGCAAGCCCCAGGGGCGTCAGTCCCAAGGCCGTCGCCGGCGGTAGCATCGCCGGGTGAGCGAGCAGGAGGTCCAGCCGCGCGGATCCCATCGCGGGGTCCTCGCGCTCGCGCCGGTGTTGGCGGTTCTGCTCGCCGGGCTCGCGGCCGGGGCCTTCCTCTTCCTCAGGCCACCGCCTGCCGTGTCCGTCGACGTCACGTTCAAGCCCGGAGAGACGCTCCGGTTCCACATGATCATGAACGTGAGCGGGGTGACATTGTCGGGTACGTCCCCGCGACCGGCCGAGGATGAGATCCAGGCCGACGTCACATGGCGCGTGGTGACCGTCGATCCCTCAGGCACCGCACTGGTGGTGCAGACGGTGAGCGATCCCACCATGACGACGAACGGGTTGCCCACCACGTTGTCCGACCTCCCACCGACGAAGATCAAGATCGGCGCAGACGGACAGGTGCGGGCGTCCACCGGAGTGAACCTCTTTTCGGGCGGCGCACCCGGCCCTGCGCAGGCGGGGATCGCACGCCCCATGGCGTTCCTTCCCGGACACCCAGTCGCGGAGGGCGACATCTGGCGCACCCAGGCCTCGCAGGCGTTCTGGGGCTCGGCACTCTCGTACGCAAGCACGAGTCAGTTCCTTCGGCGGGAGATGCTGGACGGCGTGGATGCCGCCGTCATCGAGACCCGCGCGACCGTGCCCGTCGACGTCACCGTGAAGGTGTCGGCTCTTGACGATGTGTTGTCGTTGCCCGTGTCTCAGGTCCCCGCCGCCGCGAGCGCCTCCTACTCCGGTTCGTTGACGGACACGACCACGACGTCGTGGGTCGACCCCGCGACCGGTTCGCTGCTGAAGACGGTGTCGCGCGGCACCTACTCCATCCGGCTGGCGCTGCACGGCTTCCCGAAGTCGGTACTGACCGGCGACGGGACGGGAACCCTGTCCGGGGAGCTGTCGATGGAGCTGACCAGGGTTTAGCGGTCCAGGACCGCGAGTACCTCGCCGAGCGTTCGGATGGATGCTTCGGTGATCGGATCCAGCACCAGGATGACCTCGCCCGCTCCGGCATCGGCGAACCCCCGCAGTGTGTCCGCGATGGCGCCTATCGGCCCATCGATCGCGGGAGGGTCGTTGGGGCGCTCAGCCGAGGCGGGGTCGAGCCGGATCAGCACGCAGGCGCTGCGCCTCACGGTCCCCGGATCGCGACCGGCACGTTCGCAGGCCGCCGAGATGCGTTCGTTCAGCGAGCGGAACCCCGTCGCGGTGTTCCCGTATCCATCGAACCAGGTGTTCCAGGCATCGACGTGGGGAAGTGCCGCGGCCAGCATCCGATCGCTGTTGCTCCCGATCATGAGCGGCAGCCGCCGCGCCGGAGCAGGGAGGAGCGCCGCGTCGCTCACGGAACCGAACCGTCCATCTGACGTGACGTGCTCGCCTGCCAGAAGCCGCCGGATGACGTCGAACGCCTCTTCGAACCGGGTGACCCGAAGGTCGTAGGGCGCTCCAAGCGCATCGAACTCGGCCCGGTTCCATCCCGCCCCGATCCCGAACCGGAGTCTGCCCCTACTGATCTCGTCCACCGATGCCGCCAGCTTGGCCAGAACGACCGGTCGATGGAACCCCGCACATGCGACCAGGGGTCCGAGCTCCACGCGCTCGGTGGCCTGTGCCAACGCGGCCAGCGTCGTCCACGCTTCCCACGGGCCGCGTTCGCGCCCGGTCTCATCGCGGTAGAGGTAGTGATCGCCAACCCACACCGAATCGAACCCAACTTCCTCCCCGGCGAGCGCCATCGCGACGTACTCGGGCCAGCGGACCTCACGCTCCACCTCAGGGAGCTGCACTCCGACTCGTAGGGGACGTCCGGCCGACATGGCCGAGAGGCTAGCCGATGGCCGCGGTTGCTCCATCGCGAGAGACGAGCCGAGCCAGGAGCGGGATGGGGAGGGTGATCGCGAGCACGAAGAACACTTTCGCCCACGCCGAGCCGAACCCGGCCACGGCGCCAACCACCACACCGGCCGCGATGCTCGGCACGCCCACCAGACGCCACGCGCGCCAGGACGACCGCTTCCACGTGGCGGCGCTGATCTGCGCCGAGGCGAGGGCCGTCGCCGCCGTGACCACCAGGACGCCGATCAGATGCACCGTCCCATGCCAGCTGTGTCCGTGGCCCCGCGCGTCGGTCGGGAACGCCAAGCAGAGTTCACCTGCGGCGATCACCGTGAACGCGACGACGCCGGTTCCCAACGCGGGACGGAGCGCCCACCACGCGAAGAGCGGATAACAGGACGCCAGCGTGAGGAACGCGAGGATCTGCGGCGTCCCCGCCAAACCGCCGATCGCCATGCTGCTCGGCCAGCTCACCCACCCCTCGACCTGGATGACATCGCGGCGGAGGAAGGCCATGGAGAACGCGACAAGCAGGAACACGCACGGACCCGCAACCCCTGCGGCGGCGCCGATCTCGAACCGTTCCGCGGAACGTTCCCTCACGCGTGGCGTTCTTTGAAGAGCTGCCCGCACGCGGTGCACTTCATGTTCGCCCGCCCGCCGGATCCGCTGAAGGTGAACGGCTGGGTCTTGGTCGAGCCACAGTTCGGACACGCCGGTCGCGGGCGGGTATCGGGTGCGATCTCGCGCGTGACCCACACTTCCTCCACCGTAACTCGCGCCCCGGCGACCTCAAGGGCTGTCGCCGCGTCCGCGGCTCTCTCCGTGGTCGTCTTGTCGTAGACGACGAACGGAAGCGTTCCCATGGTGGGTGAGCCGGGATCGCCGTGGATCGCCGCGATCGCCGCGGCCACATCGTCCTCTCGCCCGGGCTCTACCGACACGATCGTCACCGACCCGCCGAGAACCTCGTTGGGCCGGCGTTCGTGTACGGGCACAGGCATCCTTTCGCTCGCGTAGCCCCCAGCCTACGACCCGACGCTGTCGAGCGCCGCCAGGAGTCGCTGCACCGGACCCCGGATCCCGAGATCGTCGGCCAGCTCCTTGAGCACACCGTCGTCGCGCTCGCCGCCCCACAGGTCCAGGGGAGCATCGATGTTGACCGGCACGAGGCGCTCCATGTCGTGGAGGTAGTCGGCGGCGGCGAGGAGCTTGGCGCGCAGCGCAGGCTTGACCAGCGGGCCCTCTTGCGGTTCGCCGGCTGCGGCCTCCAACATCAGGTCCAACGATCCGTAGGTCTGCACCAGCGCGAACGCGGTCTTCTCGCCCACGCCATTCACGCCGGGGAGCGCGTCGCTCGGATCCCCCCGCAATATGGCGAACTCCACATACCTCGCCGCAGGTACCCCGTATTTCGCCAGCACCCCGGCCTCGTCGAACTCGTAGAGGTCCGACACACCGCGGACCGTGAAGAGGAGCTTGATCTCGGGGTCGTGCACCAGCTGGATCAGATCGCGATCACCGCTCACGATCTCGAACCTGTCGTCCGGGCGGGCGTCCGCGCAGAAGGCGCCGATCGCATCCTCAGCCTCCCAGCCACGCGTCTGTATCTGGGTCATGCCGGTGCGTTCGAGAACCGTCTTGAGCACCTCGAACTGGGCCGGCAGGCCCTCGGGATCGACCGCTCGGCCGGCTTTGTAACCCGGGTAGATCTCGGTTCGCGCGACGGGTCGCCAGTCGTGGTCGTAGGCGTGCACGATCTCGGCGGGCTTCCGCTGCGCCACCAGGCGAGCGACCATATCCAGGTAGCCGTGCACCGCACCTATCGGTTCGCCTTTGGGGGAGGCGATGGTGTCCCCGAGGGCGAAGAACGCCCGGTACATGAGGCTCGACACATCCAGGAGGAGGCGGCGGGTCATCGCGTCCGAGGTTCACGCGACGTCCCGGCGTGCGCGCAACGCGCTCGGTTGCTTCGGACGCTCACGGTGCCGGGGACGGAACCGTCGCCAGCCTGCCATCTTGTTCGGCGAAGTCCCACACGTCGATCGCCGGCGGCACAACTCCGATCGTGGTGAGCGCCGTGCAGATCTGACTCCGATGATCGGTCCCGTGGTGTAGCGCCTGCGCGACGCGGATGCTCGTGGGCCAGTAGACCTCAGTTCCGTCGTCAGCGATCCCGACGACCAGGGCGCCGGGATCGGGATCGGTCGCGAGCACGCGCGACCATGCAGTCGCAGCACCTTCCATGGCTGCATGAAGCTCCGAAAACCCAAAAGCTTCTGCGCTGAGGAACCTGCTTGGTTCGCCGTTGAGGCGATACGCGTACCACGCGTCCGTGTCGACGAGGTGCCGCAGCGTCTCGACGATCGAGCCGTAGGTCCCTGGGACACTTGTCTCCAGTTGCTTCGGGCTGAGCTCGGCGCACGCGCCGATCAACCGCCGCGTTGCCCAGACATGATGGCTGAAGGCATCGTCCAGCATCGCGGTGCGCATCGCTCAACCCTACACGCGTCGTCGCGCCGAGGCGAGTTCACAAGTTGACTCACCAGGGCGAGCGAATAGTCAGTTGGTCTTATCCGAAGGACGATCCCTGTGTCGAGGTCTATGTGGAATCGGAAGACGGTGTCCTCTGCAGCCCTGAGTCCGGAGATGTCGGCGATAATGGTCGCGCGATCGTCGCCATCCTGACGAGCGATGACCGCGCCCGTTGCGTCTACGAGGTTCATGAGGCGTCCCTGAATGGGCGGACGCGATCGTATGAAGGACGGAATTCGGTCATCGTGCCGTCGTCGATCAACCAGCCCTCCAGGCCGTCGTGGAGCACCCTGGCCGATCGTTGCACCACCTAGGCAGTGTCTCGTCCATCAGCCTCGCCAGCTCAAGAAAGGTGATCGAACACTAACGGCGGCCGAAGGTCGGGGAAGGCCGAGGTTGCACTAAGGCCCGCATCCCCTGTACCCACGTCGGTGCGGCGAGGTAGAGTCTTCGGAGCGTTCTAGATCCCAAGGGGGCAGGTATGGCTAGCAAGGACAAGGGCGGATCGAAGGGCAATAAGAAAGCCGCGTCTTCGACCCTGAAAGAGAAGCGCGAAGCAAAGAAGGCGAAGAAGTCCGGCAAGTCCAGCAGCAGCTAGTTATCGCCTCTGCGCCTCAGTCTCCTCGCGTCTGCGTTCCCTTCGTTTGGGGAAGTAGGTCGGCTTGTAATGCTCGTCGGGGTAGCGGTCCGATGACCACAGAGCTGGCGGAGCGAAGGTCATCCTGCAGATGCTGATGAGCGCCTGGTCGTAGTTCACCCGCCAGCCCGCGAAGTCTCGCCACGCCTGCTCGCGATCGGCCTTCATGGGCACGCCGGCGGCCTCGAGCTGGTCGAACGCCGCGTCGAATTCCTCGCGTGTCACCGAGATCGGGTCGGTGGGCGCGGGATCGATGTTCACGGGCTGGTGGAAGAACTGCGCGATGTGCACCAGACAGAGAAAACCCGCGCGGATGGTGAACTGTGGCTCCGGAGTCGGCGGCACCGCAACGCAGCTCGCGAGGAGCGCGGCGCCGTCCAAGACCGCGCCCGCGGCGGTGATCCACGACTGGTTCCCGTGCGGCGAGCGGTAGTAGACCAGCGTCCCGTACGTGGTGTGGGTCTCATCCACCTCGGCGAACCAGTCCTCCCAGTCCTGCCAGAAGGCCTTCAGATCTTCGAACCGTCCGACCAGCCAGGCGCGTTCGATCAGGACGATGCCCGATGCCGGTTGCCCCGCTCGGACCTCGAGTTTGGTTACGCCGACCTCGCGCCTACTGAAGGCGGAGTAGAGGCTAGGCAGGTACGTGATGAGGAGCGCCAGCAGCATGAGGCCGATCGCGGCCTCGCTGAACACGAGCACCGCGACCGGGAGCCCGCTGTGCGTCGCGGAACCAAGCGTGAACGCCGACGAGCCGGAGAGAAGGAACGCCTCGCGCAGCGGGTGCACCCCGAGCGCGAAGAACAGGAACGTGTAGCCGGCGAGCACGAACGTCAGCCACGTGGCCAGGAGCGTCAGCAGCGCGAACGGCGCGTAGAACGCAAGCACGCGGTCCCTGTGTTCGTATGTGTGCCGCGCACCGGTACGCAGCCCGAACAGGCGGCGTACCGTGACGAACACGGTTCGGGCGAGGTACGCCTGGAGCGCGCGGGGCACCAGCACCGTCCTGACGGCCGAATCCAAAGCGGTCACGACCAGCAGGATCCCTCCGATGAACGCCAGGATGTCGATGAGCATGATCGATGCAGGATAAGCGGCTTCCGGACGACCGCTTGCCTCGGGCACCCCTCGCGAGACAGGATGGGGCATGAACGCGACGCAGCCGGCCGACACCCTCATCCGCAACGCCAGGGTCTACACGGTCGACCCGAACCTGCCCTGGACGGACGCGGTCGCAGTGGTCGGCGATCGGATCGCCTGGGTCGGACTCGACTCGGAGGCCGGCGCGCACACCGGGCCGGGCACCCGGGTCATCGACGCGGGTAGGAAGATGCTCCTGCCCGGATTCATCGACACACACAACCATGTCCGTCTGGGGTCGAACCCGTTGGAGGTGAACCTCGCGGGTGCCGCGACGCTCGAGGAGATCACCGAGCGGGTGCGAAGCTGGTCGGACGGGCGCCCGGACCTCGCGTGGATCGAGGGCGTCGGGTGGAACTACTCCGCGATGCCGGGCGGTCGCCTGCCCACCTGGCGTGATCTGGAAGGCGTGACAGGCGGCAAGCCCGCCTTCCTCCTGAGCTACGACGCGCACAACGTCTGGATGAACCGCGAGGCGATGGAGATCTTCGGGGTGACCCGGGGTTCCGGCGATCTTCCGTTCGGTCATGTGCAGCATGACGCGGGGGGCGAACCGACCGGGTTCGTCACCGGGTTCGCCGTGATGGGGATAAGTCGGCGGGGACAGGCGGCACTGGAGGGCGTGCTCCCCGGGTATGCGCATGACCAGCAGTACACGCGGACGCTCGAGAGCCTGGATATGGCGACCCAGTTCGGGATCACCACCATCGTTGAACCGCAGAACTCTCCGGACGATCTGTGGATCTACCAGCGGGCACGCGATGAGGGCCGACTGCAGTCTCGACTCGTCGCAGCGATGTTCCACCCGGTCGGCACCACCGACGCCGAGCGGGCGGAGTTCGTGGCGGCGCGCGAGCGGTTCGCGGACGACCGTCTCCGCGTGGCGCCCATCAAGCTCTATATCGACGATGTGATCGAGCCGTGGACGGCCGCGATGGTCGAGCCCTATGCGAATCGTCCCGGCGAGCGAGGCGACACGTTCTGGGATCCGAAGGAGTTCGGCGGCTTGATCACCGAGCTCGAACAGCAGGGGTTCCAGTGTCACATCCACGCCACCGGTGACCGCGGGATCCGGACCGCGCTGGACGGGATCGAGGCGGCGCGTCAGGCCAACGGTCCGGGCGACAGGCGACACCTCATGATCCACACCGAATGCCTGACCCAGGAGGACATCCCCCGCTTCGCCGAGCTCGGCGTGATCCCGGGGATGCAGCCGCGGCACTGCTCTCCCGACATCGTGGCCGACTGGCGGGCGAACGTCGGCGAGGAGCGGTGGCGGTATGCCTGGGCGTTCCGTTCGTTGCAAGAGGCGGGGGCGACGCTGGCGTTCAGCTCGGACTGGAACGTCGCGGAGATGGATCCGATCATCGGGATCTACTCGGCGATCACGCGAGCGACCCTGGACGGATCGGAGTCGTGGGTCCCGGAGGAGCGTGTCGACCTGGCGTCGGCGATCCGCGCCTACACGATGGGCGGGGCGTACGCATGCTTTGCGGAGGATGACCGAGGTTCGATCTCCCCCGGCAAGTACGCCGACCTCGCGCTCCTGTCTCACGACCTCTTCGGGTGCGTGAAGCCGGATCCCCGGCGCGTCTTGGCCGCGAAGGTTGAGATGACGATGGTCGGCGGCGAGGTCGTGCACCAGGGTTGAGTCCGGCGCGACCCCGGGTCACGGGGACGCGTAGTATCGCGCCGACCCCCGCCTGTATCGTGATGACCCGTGCGTTGTCCGGCGCCGCCGTGGCGCTCTGACCCCAAGTCACAGGTGGCCCGCTATGACGATCAAGATCGCGTGTCCCACGTGCGGTCCTCGCCCGTACACGGAGTTCAGCTTCGGCGGCGAGCTCCGTGACCTGGATGCGCCGACGCCTCACGAGGACTTCGTTCGCGTGTACCTGCGCGAGAACGCGCCCGGCCCTCAGGACGAACGCTGGTACCACGCGTTCGGCTGCCGCCGGTGGTTCCAGGTGACGCGCGACACGGTGACGAACCGGACCGGCGCCTAGTGGCCACCATCGACTTCGAAGGCAAGCGCGTCCCCCTCCGCGACGGAGACACCGTCGGCTCGGCGCTCTACCGCGCCGGGGTGCGGACGTTCACACGATCGTTGAAGCATCACCGTCGGCGCGGTCTCTATTGCATGACCGGCGACTGTCCGAACTGTTTGGTCACCGTCGACGGACAGCCTGGGTGCCGGGCGTGCACCACGCCGGCTCGAGAAGGTGCCACCGTTCGCCGGGAATCCGGATGGCCTTCGACCGAACGCGACGTGCTGAAGATCACCGATCACCTCCATCGGTTCATGCCGGTCGGCTTCTATTACAAGGTGTTCGTTCGGCCGCGGTGGGCCTGGGAGTTCGCGGAGAAGATCATCCGGCGCGCGACCGGGATCGGCGCCTTGCCGATGGGGCAGGCGCCGCGCATGAAGCCGAGCCGCCACGTCCACACCGACGTGCTGGTGGTTGGCGGGGGGGCCGCGGGCCTGGCCGCAGCGAAGGCGGCGGGCGGCACCGGCGCGCGAGTGCTCCTCTGCGACGAAGGGGTACCCGGGGCGGCGATCGCGCCGGGAGCGGCACGCGACCGGGTGGTGGCGCTGGCTCGCGAGTTGGACGCCGTGTCCAACGTGACCGTGCTGGCCGGTCACACCGCCGTCGGCGTCTACGACGGACCTTTGGTGCCGGTGGTCGGCCCGGACGAACTCCTCCAGATCGATCCCGGCCGAGTGATCGTGGCGACGGGCGCCGTCGAGACGCACGCAGTCTTCCCCGGCAACGATCTCCCCGGTGTGTGGCTCGGCCGCGGAGCCGCGAGGCTGGCGGGGGTGCACGGTGTCGCGCCCGGGGATCGGGCGGTTGTCGTCGCGGATTCGGTGGAGGGGATCCTGCACCTGGGCACGCTGAAGGCTGCCGGCGTGACCGTGCTCGCGGCGGTGGTCCCTGAAGCCCTCGCCGAGGCGGTGCCCACCGACATCGAGGTGTTGCGGGGCGCGAAGGTGCTAGCAGCCGAGGGCCGGAGTCACCTCACCGCCGTGCGGCTCTCGACCCAGCAGGGAGAACGCACGATCGAGTGTGACGTGCTCACGCTCTCCGTCGGCTCCGCACCTCGCGACGGGCTGCTCCGGATGAGCGGCGATGTGTCGGTGTGCGGCGCGGGGGAGGTCGTCCTTCCCGGCTGTTCGCTCGAAGAGGCGGAGGCCTCGGGCGCGGCGGCCGGCGTCGGCGCGGGGGAGGAGACGCCGCGCGAGCCCGATCCGGTGGCGATGGGCGTCGACGGGTACGTGTGTCTCTGCGCAGACGTGTCGGTCCACGACTTGGAGGCCGCGTGGGCGGAGGGCTGGCAGTCCTCGGAGATCCTGAAGCGGTACACGACCGCGACCATGGGGCCCTGCCAGGGAGCGATGTGCGGGCGGCATCTGGCCGCGTTCGCCGCCGCCGGTGCAGCAAGCTCGGGGGCCGGCGCTCGAACCACCGCTCGCCCACCCGCCCGCACGGTCCGCCTGGGCGATATCGCGGGCGGGGTGAACGAGGTCATCCCGAAACACACCGCGCTCCACGACACCCACGGCGCGGCCGGCGCCCGCCTGGACTGGTCGGGGAGTTGGATCCGTCCGTATCACTACGGGGACTGGCGGGGGGAGTATCGGGCGGTTCGCGAACGCGTGTCCCTGATGGACGTGAGCACGCTGGGCAAGTTCCTCATCGCCGGGCGGGACGCGACGGCCCTGGTGGACCGCGTCTTCCCGACGCGCGTGACCGATCTCACGCCGGGTCGCAGCCGGTACCTCCTCGCGCTGGACGAGGCCGGGTACGTCATGGACGACGGCCTCATCTGCGCGCTTCCCGATGGGCGGTATTACCTGACCTCGACGTCTGGCGGTGCGGACAGGATGGAAGCAGGGCTTCGGAACTGGGCGGACCGGTTCGGCATCCGGGCACACGTGATGAACCAGACCGCGATGCTCGGCGCGATCAACGTCGCTGGTCCCCATGCGCGCGATCTCCTCGCCGAACTCAGCGACGACGATCTGTCTGCGGGCGCCATCCGCTATCCCGGCCACGCCGAGGTGACGATCGCCGGCGTGCCGTGCCGGGCGGTCCGGGTGGGGTTCGTCGGAGAGCTGTCGTTCGAACTGCATCATCCGCGCTCGTGCAGCGTGGCACTGTGGACGGCGCTGATCGAGGCCGGCGCCGAGTGGGACATCCGGCCGCACGGTCTGGACGCGCTCGATCTGCTTCGGATGGAGAAGGGGCATCTCTATCTCGCACAGGACACGCTTCCCGACGACTACCCGGACAAGCTGGGACTGGGCTGGGCGGTCGCCATGGACAAGGGTGATTTCATCGGTCGTTCGTCGCTCGAGCGGATGGCGGCCTTGCCATCGGAACGGAAGCTGGTTGGCCTGCGGTTCGACGCGGAGCCGCAGCGCGGGGTGCCGCTCATGACCGGTGATCGGATCGTCGGCAGGGTCACATCATGCGGTCATTCGCCTTCACTCGGATACGGCGTGGGTCTCGGCTGGCTGCGATCGGTCGATGGGGAGTTCCCATCGGCGTTGACTGCCAACGGGGTCGGCTGTCGCGTCGTACCGACGCCGTTCTACGACCCCGAAGGAGCGAGACTCCGTGCTTGAGGTCTCCCGCACGTCGGCAGCGGTTGTGCAGGTGCACGCCGAACCTGCGGCGCTCGACGCGCTCGCCCCCGCGGGCGCCACGCGCTGCCGGATCGCGCCCGACGAGGAGATGTTCGTTCGCGAAGCCGGCGCGGGAGAGGCGCTGCTCCGCGACGCTGGGGCAGTGACGGCGGGAGACCCGGACGCCCTGATCGTGGACGGGACGGACGGGTGGGCGGTGTGGACGCTCACTGGCGACCACCTTCCGGAGGCGCTCCAGCGACTCTCGCATCTGGACCTCGACCCCGCGATCGATGGTTTCACGCAGGGCGACGTCGCTCACATCCCTGCGCGTATCGTGATCGACCACGGCCGCGCGCATGTGCTCGTCGCCGCGGTATGGGGCGACTACCTGCACGAGCGGATCATGGGCCGGTGCGCCGATCTCGGCGTGAGGGCCGCGCCCGGGACCGCGTGGGGTGCGCGGTGACCGGCCTGCTGAAACGACACACGTTCCTGAAGCGAAGAGCGGTGAACCCGCACTACGACGTCGTCATCATCGGAGGCGGCGTCAACGGGCTGAGCCTGGCGTATAACCTGGCCGCCAACCACGGCATCACGAACGTCGCGGTGTTCGAGCGTGCCTACATCGGCGGCGGGGGCAGCGGCCGGAATACGCAGGTGGTTCGCGCCAACTACAACACGCCGGAAACCGTGCCGCTCTACAAGGCGAGCCTGGAGATCTGGCGAACGCTCAGCCAACGCCTGGACTTCAACATCATGTTCACCACCGCCGGCGAACTCGACCTGGTCCACACCACCGATGCCCTCGAGGTCGAGCGTGACAAATCCCTCCTGAACCGTGCGTACGCTGTCCAGACCGACATCCTGAGCCCCGAGGAAGTCCTGAAGATGTGCCCGGACATCGATATGTCGGGCGGCGGAGAGCTGCCGGTCATCGGCGCCAGCTACCACCCGCCCGGATCCATCGCGCACCACGACTCGGTGGTCTGGGGCTACGCCACCGCGGCGCAACGCCTGGGCGTCCACATCCACGAAGGCGTGGGTGTCACCGGGATCGATGTCGCGAACGGCGGGTGTTCGGGTGTCCAGACCGAGGCAGGGCCGGTGGGTGCGGGGACGGTTGTCAGCGCAGTCGCGGGGTACTCGTCGATCGTCGCCGGGATGGCGGGACTGCAGCTCCCCATCAGCACGCACCCCTTGCAGGCCTTCGTGACCGAACCCTACGCGCACGTCTTCGACGGATTGATCAGCTCGATGGACCTGTACGTATACATATCGCAGACCGCGCGTGGCGAGTTCCTGGTGGGCGCAGAGATCCTGCCCTACAACACGTATTCCACGCGGTCGACGTTCGACTTCCTGGCTGAGGCATCCCGGCGCACCATCATGTTCCTGCCGTTCATCGCGAACGCGCGCGTGATGCGCCAGTGGACGGGCCTCTGCGACATGACGCCCGATTCCTCACCGATGCTCGGCGCCACGGATGTGGAGAAATTCTTCCTTATGGCGGGGATGGGGACGTGGGGCTTCAAAGGCTCGCCCATCTTCGGCAAACTGCTGGCGGAGACGCTCGTGACGGGGCGGGTGCCCGATCTCATCGCCCCATTCGCCGTCGACCGGTTCGAACGCGACCGCATGGTCCCCGACGCAGCGAGCGCCGGCACGCATTAGGGAAAGGAGCAGGCGATGGACGCAGACGCGAGGCCCGGGCGCAGCGAACCGTCTGAGAGTCCCTCGGATCAACGCGTGGGAACCAGGACGGGCGCGTTGTGTTCGCCGATGTCGATGGTGCCCTCGATCCCCTCAGTCACCAGCAGGAGCGTTCCGAGGCAGTCGAGCTCGGCATCAGTGGGGTCGGCGGAGTCGGTGAAGGCGAACGCGACGCCGCCCCCGGTTGGCACGAGGCGGATCCGAGCGTTTGGGTTGAATCGCCGCGCCGCCTGCTCCGACTGGTGCACCACGGCTGCTGCGCGTTCGGTGATGTCGAGCATGCGCGGGAGTGTAGTCGCGTGGTTCAGCTGTCGAAGCCGACGCCGAACCGATCCAGGGTTCGGAGCCAGAGGTTCCTCGCGCCGCCGTGCTCGTCCGCGTGCGCCAGCGCCCGTTTGGTGAGCGTGATGCCCGCCCACCGGATCGGTTCCGGCGGGAACGGGACGGGCTTACGTTGCGTCAGCTCCAACCGCGTCCGTTCGGTTCGGGCTCCCGCGAGCTTGTCGAGCATCACGCTCGCCCCGAATCGCGACGCGCCCACGCCCATGCCGGTGTAGCCCAGCGCATACGCCACGCGTCCACCCAGCGCGGTGCCGAAGAACGGCGAGAACCGCGTGCACGTGTCGATGGCGCCGCCCCACGTGTGGCTGAATCGCGTCCCGACCAGCTGCGGGAAGGTCTCGAAGAAGTGTTCGGCCAGGAGCTCGAACGTAGTTGCACGCTGCTCGTGTTCGGGCCGCAGGCCGTTTCCGTAGTGATAGATCGCGTCGAACCCTCCCCAGACGATCCGCCCGTCGTCGGTCCGAGAGTAATAGTGGAACCGGTTGCCCGCGTCGGCCAGTCCCGTGCGGGTTTCCCAGCCGATCTCGGCCCATCGCTCGGCAGCGATGGGTTCGGTCGCAAGGACGTAGTCGTAGACCGGCACCACGTAGGGCCGCACGCGGCGAACCAGGCTCGGAAAGACGTTCGTGCCCAATGCGACGTGTGCCGCGCGGACGTTCCCGCGCCGCGTGCGCACCAGTACGCCGGCACCGGTCTTCTCCAGCCCGATCGCGGCCGTGTGCTCGTGGATGCGAACCCCCAGTTGCAGACACGTCGTCGTCAGGCCCCACGCGAGCCGCGCTGGGTCAACCATGGCCGCGCCCTCCACGTCCCGGAACCCGCCCAGGTAGGTGGGTGAGCGGACCTCCTGGGCTACCTCATCACGGTCCAGGAACTGGACGGCCCGTCCGAGGGTTGCGGCGTGCTCGACGGTCTGGCGGAGCCCTTCGAGTTGCCAGGGCTGCGTCGCCAGGATCAGCTCGCCGGTGTGTCGCCAGTCGCAGTCGATGCCGTAGCGATGGACCGTGTCCTCGATCCCTGCGAGGTTCTCTGCTCCCTGCCGTTCGAGTTCGGGCATCTGATCCGGCCACCGTGCGGCACCGTTGCCCAAGCCGTGGGTGAGCGTGGCGGCGCAGAATCCGCCGTTGCGACCGGTGGCGGCATTCGCGACCTCGCGCTGTTCCAGGAGCAGCACGTCTCGCCCTGGATCCGCCTCCTTCGCCAGGAGGGCCGTCCACAGGCCGGTGAACCCTCCGCCGACCACCACAAGGTCCGCGGTGACGTCGCCCTTCAGGGCCGGCTGGTCGTCGAAGGGGCGGGGTCGGTCCAGCCACAGAGGGATGTGGGCGGCGTCGGCATAGGTTGCAGCGAAACGAGAACGGGCGATCATGGTGTGCGTTGTATCACGTCCCGGCCCACCCTCAGGGATGGAGGGTGGGACGGCGCCGTGCTTCTCGGAGCTGTGGGGCACTCGCCCGACGGAGGCGGCCCTGTGTACCGATCAACGGCAACCGCAGGAACGCCTCCGCTTCCAGGTAGGCGAGGATCACGCGCGGGAGGCTGAGCGGTGCCTCGTAGTAGATGAATCGCGGCCGCCATTCGGGCCCGAACTTATCGTTGAAGGACCAGAGGCGTTCGAGCTGAAAGAACGGGTTGAGCCACCCGAGGATCCTGGCCTCGGCGCGCTGGATCAGCGTGAGGTGGAACTGATCGTCGAAGATCCTGCCGCGAACCGCGAAGTTCAGGCTGAATCTCTCGGCGCCGCGCCGGCCGAGTTCCAACGCGGTCTCCGCGACCATCCACTCCATGAGACCGTTCGGGGTATCGGGCCGCCGCCGCATCTGGTCCAGGCTGAACCCCGGTTCCTCGCCGTAACAGGGGACCAGGTGAAGGTACCCCTGGGCCCGCCCGTCGGGGTCGCGGGCGACGACGGTGAGTGCGTCGGGATCGTGCTGCGATGGCAAGCGATCCATCGACATGGTGAAGCCTCGCTCAGGTGCGCGGCCCCGCCACGATGCCGTCACGCCGTCCAGCGCGTCCCGAAGG